>JBOHSP010000298.1:0-1987 GCA_050733275.1 Gemmatimonadales bacterium | reverse complement strand
CGGCGGCGACGCGCGCCGTGGCCGCCGCAGCCCCCGCCAGTTTGGGAATCAGGGTGCGGAACTCGAGCTCCGTGAACAGCTCGCTGAGCCGCGTGACGTCGGGCGGCTGGACCCTGAGCGCCTCGAGATCGAGCGTGACCGGCACGTCGCGCTGCAGGGTCACGAGCGTGCGCGACAGCCGCGCGAGCTCGGCGTGCTGGAGCAGCGCTTCCCGGGGCCGCTTGCCGGGAATCTCGGTCGCATGCGCGAGGATCGCATCGAGATCGCCGTACGTCCCGATCAGGTCGACCGCCGTCTTGCCGCCGATGCCGCGGACGCCGGGCACGTTGTCGGAGGTGTCGCCCACCAGCGCGAGGTAGTCCACGACGCGTTCGGGCGGCACGCCGAGGCGCTCGCTCGCATTCGCGAGGTCCACCCAGTGCTCCTCGATCCCGGCGGCGCCGCCGCGGCCCGGGTTGAGCAGCGCGATCCCGGGACTGATCAGCTGATAGAAGTCCTTGTCACCCGAGACGATCACCGCCGGCACGCCCCGGGGCGCGGCCTGGGTGGCGAGCGTCGCGATCACGTCGTCCGCCTCGAAGCCCTCCACGCCCAGCACCGGGATGCGGAAGCCCGCCAGGATCTGCGCGATGCGCTCGAGCGCGCGATCGAAATCCTGTTGCAGCTCCTCGTCGAGCTTCTGGCGCGTCGCCTTGTAGGCGGCGTACTCGCGCTGGCGGAACGAGAGGCCGACGTCGTGGACCCAGCCGAGATATGTGGGGTGGCGGTTCTCGAACAGCCGCAGCAGGAAGTTCGTCACGCCCCAGGCGGCCGACGTATTCTCGCCGCGCCGCGTGGTGAGCGGGCGCGCGATCATCGCGAAGAACGCGCGGTAGATCAGCGCATAGCCGTCAACGAGAAACAACTGGTCCGGGGGGGCGGCGGCCATGGCGGAAAGAATAACCCCGCCCGTGCACCGGGGGGCGGGGCCGAGACATCACGACGGGGTGGAGAACGCGTCAGACGCGCTGGACGTTGGCGGCGTGCAGCCCCTTATCGCCCTGCTTGACTTCGAATTCGACGATCTGTCCTTCGGCGAGCGTCTTGAAGCCGTCCATCTGAATCGCGGAGAAATGCACGAAGACATCCTCACCGCCGTCCTGCTCAATGAAGCCGTACCCCTTGGCGTCATTGAACCACTTCACCTTACCCTTGATCACGGTCTGCCTCCTGCAGAGTCGTACGTGGGGCGCAAGGCGCCCGCCCGGCCATCGTGTCGGGCGCGATAGAAATGACCGCCGCCGGGGAGGCTGTCAAGGCTCGCCGTACAGGGCGCGATACAACTCCCGGTTCCGCAATACGCTGCGCACGTAGCCGCGGGTCTCGTGATAGGAGATCAGCTCGATGAACCAATCGGGATCCCGCGCCCGTTCCTGCTCGAGCCAGCGGCGCACCGGCGTGCCGCCCGCATTGTAGGCGGCGACGGCCGCCGCCGCGTGGGGGTAGCGCCGCAGCAGGGTCGCCAGATGCGCGGCGCCGAGGTGCAGGTTCAAGTCGGGCACCGTGATCCACTCGGGCTGAAACGTGAGGTCGAGGCCGCGCGCGACGGACGCCGCGGTGCCGGGCATCAGCTGCGCCAGGCCGCGCGCGCCCGCGGGCGACAGCGCCTCGACGTCGAACACGCTCTCTTGCCGCACCATGGCGGCGAACAGCAGCGCGTCCACGCCGAACTCCTCGGCTTCGGCGACGACCGCGCCGCGGTTTGGCCACGGGAAGATCGCGCGCAGCACGCGCGCCGCGCCCGGCGCCTGCAACGCGGCCTGCCAGCCGAGCCGCACCCCGACCCAGCCGTACCCCCGCGCGGTCAGGCCCTCGCTCCAGGCGAGCAGCACGTCGAGATCCCGCGGGGGCCGCGCGACCAGCCGCCGGATCTCTGCCTGCGCGGCCGTATCGAGGCCCGCGAGCAGCAGGGTGTCGAGCCGCGCCAGGCCCGCCGCCACCGCCGGCG
>JBOHSP010000297.1:0-2946 GCA_050733275.1 Gemmatimonadales bacterium | reverse complement strand
TACCTCGAGCGCCTCGAGACGCTCGCTGCCCGGGGCGGCGGCGCGCTCGATCCGGACACCTTCCTCGGCCCGCGCAGCTGGGGCAGCGCCCTCGCCGCGGCCGGCATCGCGCTCGCCGCGGTGGAACAGGCGATCGCGGGGTCCGGGCAGGATGGCGGCACGGCGTTCGGCGCCACGCGGCCGCCCGGCCACCACGCCCTGGCCGACCGGGCGATGGGGTTCTGCTTCCTCAATAATGTCGTGCTGGCCGCGCGCCACGCGCAGCACCTCGGCCTCGCGCGCGTGCTGATCGTGGACTGGGACGTGCACCACGGCAACGGCACGCAGGCGCTGGTCGAGTCGGATCCCTCGATCCGGTTCGTGTCGCTGCACCAGTTCCCCTGGTATCCGGGGACCGGGGCGGCGGACGAGCGGGGCGTGGGGAACGTGTTCAACATCCCGCGTCCCGGCGGGCTGCCGCGCGCGACGTACGTCCGCGATCTGCTCGCGGGAGTGGACGCGGCGCTGGACGGCTGGGAGCCCGACCTGCTGCTGGTGTCGGCGGGCTGCGATTCGCTCGCGGGCGATCCGCTCGGCGAGTTCACGCTGGAGCCGGAGGACATCACGCAGTGGACCGACGCGCTGCGCGCGCGCCTGGGCGCGCGCCCCGTCGCCGCCGTGCTCGAGGGCGGGTACCGGCTCGACCGGCTGGCGGCGGGGAGCACGGCGCTGGTGCGTGCGCTATCTTGAAGGCGTGACCGCCACGACTTCGCCCGCGACGCCGCACGCGTCCCGGCATTGGCCGGCCAGTATTTACCGGCGTCCGGACGGCACGCTCGAACAGGACCTCGCCCCGACGCGCATCCGGGAGATCGTCAAGGCGGGCGAAGGCGAGCTGTGGGTGGACATCGACAGCACGAGCATGCACCAGCACGCGCTGCTCGAGAAAGTGTTCGAGTTCCACCCCCTCTCCGTGGAAGACACCCTCTCGCCGGGCACGCGTGTCAAGCTCGAGGAGTACGACCGCTACGTGTTCGTCGTGGTGGCCGTCGTCGGCTTCGACGAGCGCACGCCGGACCCGTTCGATCTCGCCACCACGAATCTCTACTTCTACCTCGGCCGGAACTTTCTCGTCACGGTGCACGCGACGCCGTCGCGGAGCTGCGGCACCGTGCGCGACCGGCTGATCCGCAATCCCGAGCTGCTCGCGCGCGGTGCCGAGATGACGATGCACAACATCATCGACCAGTCGGTGGACGCCTATTTCCCGCTGGTCGAGCAGCTCAACACGTTGGTGGACGGGCTGGAGGACCGGCTGTTCGAGCAGTTCGATGAGAAGCTGATCCATGAAATCTTCAAAGCCAAGCGCGCCACCTTTTCCTTCCGGCGGCACCTGGGTCCGCTGCGCGAAGTGCTCAACATCCTCACGAACCGGCCGTGCATGCACATCCGGCCGGAGACGCAGCTGTACTACCGGGACGTATACGATCACACCATCCGGATCGTCGAGTCGCTCGACACCGTGCGGGATCTGCTGGCGGGCGTGCTGGAGACGTATCTCTCCCAGACCTCCAACCGCATGAATCGCGTGATGAAGCAGCTCTCGATCGTCTCCACGATCGCGCTGCCCCTCATCGTGATCGGCGGGATCTACGGCATGAACTTCGGCCGGATCCCGCTGAGCGATCATCCGCTCGGCTTCTACTGGGCGCTGGGCGGCATGGCCGCCACGGCGGCGGTGCTGGTGTGGTGGCTCAAGAAGAACCGATGGTTCTGAGGCTCCACGTCGAACGCAGCACCATCACCACGCGCCATCCGTTCGTCATCGCCCGCGGCTCGACCAACGGCTACACGCGCGCGTGGGTGCGGCTCGTCGATGGGGACGGCGTCGAGGGCTGGGGCGAAGCCGATCCCTCCTCCTATTTCGGCGAAACGCTGGATACGGTACTCGCCGCCTTCGAGCGCCTCGCCCCCCATCTTCCGCGCGACCCGTTCGACCTCGAGGCGGCGGAGGCCCGGTTTGCGCAGGCGCTGCCCGGGAATGCGGCCGCGCGCGCGGCGCTCTCGGCTGCGCTCCACGACCTCGTGGGCAAGCGGCTGCAACAGCCCGTGTGGCGGCTGTGGGGGCTCGACCCCGGCGCGGCGCCGCGCTCGTCCTTCACGATCGGACTCGATACGCCCGAGGTGATGCGCGCCAAGGTGCGCGAGGCGGAGGCCTACCCGGTCCTCAAGGTCAAGCTGGGGACCGAGCGCGACGAGGAGATTCTGCGTACCGTGCGGGACGCGACCGCCAAACCCCTGCGGGTCGACGCCAATGCGGGCTGGACCGTGGAACGCGCCGAGCGGATGGTGGCGCTCCTCGCCGAGCACGCCGTCGAGTTCATCGAGCAGCCGCTCGCGCCCGACGACCTGGAGGGGCTGGCGCAGGTGCGCCGCGTCGCGGCGAAGCACGGCCTGCCCGTCATCGTGGACGAAAGCTGCCTCGTCGCCGCGGACATTCCCCGGCTCGCGGGCCGGGCGGACGGGATCAACATCAAGCTGGCCAAGTGCGGGTCGTTGCGCGAAGCGCTGCGGATGATCGCGACGGCGCGCGCGCACGGCATGCTCGTCATGATCGGGTGCATGATCGAGACATCGCTCGGCATCACGGCCGCCGCGCACCTCACGCCGCTCGTGGACGCCGCGGATCTCGACGGCGCCGCGCTGACGGTCGACGACCCGTTCAGCGGCGCGACGATCGACGGGGGGCAAATCCGGCTGCCGACCGAGCCGGGCCTCGGCGTCCGGCGGCGATGACCGCGGCGGGACCGCGCTACGCGGCGGTCGTGCTGCCCGTGCCGGTTCCGCGCGCGTATACCTACCGCATTCCCGACGCGCTCGCCCCGCTGGCCGTCCCCGGCGCGCGCGTCGTGGTGCCGCTGCGGCGCCGTTCGGTCATCGGCATCATCACGGCGGTGGACGTCCCGC
>JBOHSP010000296.1:0-3471 GCA_050733275.1 Gemmatimonadales bacterium | reverse complement strand
CTGGCGGCAGTAGAGCAGGCAAAGAGATAGGCGCGGACCTGCACTACTAGACGCACAAAGTTAAAGCGGGGACAAGCACGACTAGACGCACAGACGCGCAGCGGGTTTGAGTCATGAGTGAACGGGACCACCCTCGTTAGGGTTGTCCCGTTTACGCTCGACTGTTTACCGCCGCTGCGTCTGTGCGTCTAGTAGTGCAGGTCCCCGCTTTAGTGCATCTCCCCGCTTTAGTGCATCTCCCCGCTTTAGTGCATCTCCCCGCTTTGGTTAGCTTCCCAGCGTGCGCGACACCCCTGCATTTCTTCTGGACCTCGACGGCACGCTGACCGACTCCGTCTATCAGCACGCCCTCGCCTGGCGCAAGGCGCTGGAGCTGGGTGGCATCAAGCTGGCGGTCTGGCGCATTCACCGGCGTATCGGGATGAGCGGCGGGCTGCTCACCGAGAGCCTGGCGCGCGAGATCGGCCGCAAGCTCAGCGCCGCGCAGGTCGAGAAGATGAAGCAGGCGCACGCCCGGCTGTTTCTCGCGCAGCTCGGCGACGTCCGCCCGCTGCCGGGTGCGCCGGAGCTGATCCGCCACCTCACGCGGGCGCGGCTGCCGTGGGCCGTCGCGACCAGCGGCTCGATGAAGAGCGCGAAGCCGCTGCTCGACCTCGTGGAGCTGCCGGAGGGCGTGCCGGTCGTGACCCGCGACGACGTGGAGCACGCCAAGCCCAATCCCGACCTCTGGCTCGCCGCCGCGGCGAAGCTCGGCGTGCCGATCGGGAGCGCCATCGCGCTGGGCGACAGCGTGTGGGACGTGCTCTCGGCGCGCCGCGCCGGGGCGCTGCCGGTGGCGCTCCTGGCGGGCGGCTACGGGCAGGACGAGCTGGAGCGGGCCGGCGCGTATCGGGTGTACGAAGATCCTGCTGACCTGCTGCTGCACATTGACGAGGTGGGAGCCCGGTGAGGCGAAAAGGCGCAGAAAGGCGCAGAAAGGCGCACAAAGGCGCAAAAAGACGCGGTCGCAGACAGCGCTAATCCGACATCGGAGGCGACCGCGCCTTACCGCACAGGTATCCAGTAACTCACCTTCAGCGCCACGAAGTGGTCCCCCGGGGCCCTCACGGCGTCCCACAGCCCATCCGGTCCGACATCGTCCCGCGGCACGCCGCGGCGCGAGCGGTCCTGCTGCCACACGAGATACAGCGTGCTGCCCGGCTGCCATTCCCAGCGCAGCACGAAGTTGCTGCGCAGCGAGCGCACGTCGAAGTCGGGCACGGGGAAGGAGAACGCGGTCGTACCGTCGTCGTAGGTGTAGGTCGAGTCGCCGTTGCGCGTGAGCGTGGCGGCGTCGTAGTAGGTCAGGTCGAAGGAGCGCGGCCGGGCCAGCTCGCCGAAGCGCGCGTAGCGGCCGCTCGAGGCGAACGGCTCGAGGTAGCCCTCGATCGAGAGATCGGGTGTCACGGCAAAGCTGGCGCGCAGCTCCGCCACCCACTCGCTGCGCTCGAGGAAGGCGAAGATGTAGCGGCCCGCCTGTGTCGTGACGTACTGGCGCGGCACCCGCTGACGCTCGAAGCTCGGCTCGAACGACACGCTCCAGCGCGGGCCGAGACGCAGCGACAGATCGAACGTGCTCTCGAACGATCCGCCGCCCAGCTCGTCATCGCGGAACCCGATTTCCCATTCCCAGTTGCTCGCGGCGCCGCGGCGGCTGCGCAGCTCGAGCTCCGCCAGGCCCCGCCGTGGCGTCATCATGAGCGGCCCGCCCCGCGTGAGCGCGTCACTCTGCGCGCGCGGGGCGTAGAACAATCCGAGCGAGACCTCCCAGAAGCTGCGCAGCGTGGTGTTGACCGAGAAGCCGAATTCGCTGATCGTGTGCTCGCCCCCGAAGTTCCACTCACTGGCGTGAGAGAGGCGCGCGTTCCAGCTGTGGAACGGGCCGGCGGGCCGCGTATGCCGATACGAGAAGTCCGCGTACAGGAAGCGATCGTCGGCCGAGCCCAGGGCGCCGAGGTCGTTCAGCTCGAGGCCCGGGGACTCCTGGGCGTAGTCGATGTTCCAGCGCCAATTGCCCGACATCTTGCTATGATTGATGCCGACGAGCGCCCCGGTGAGCGTGGTGCGGCGCGCGTCGATCTCGACGTGGTCGGCATCGGGGCGCTGGTAGTAGCGCCGCGACGAGCGCTGCAGTCCGAGAATGGCGAGCGAGTCGCCGGCGACGTAACTGTATCCCACGAAGGCACTGAGGTCGTACCCCCCCCGGCCCCAGCGTAACCGTCCATCCACGAGCGCCGTGACCGCCCGGCGGGCCACCGCCGCGGCGAGCGGCGAGCCGTCCTCGAGGTCGCGCTCCACGCCCGTGACCGTGGCGGTGATGGTGGAGCGTTCGCGCCCGAACTCCTGCCGCGCGGTGACGATGCCGTAGCCCGTGAACGGGGCGACCACGCTCGCGCCGTACGTTGCGGTCCCGCTGTCGTACGTCTGCACCGCCTCCTCGGCGGTGGCGGCGCCGAGGATGCCGAGCGACAGCCCCGACGGCAGACGGCCAGTGATCTTGGCCGCGCCGAGAATGGTCGAATTGTCGAGCGATTCGGCGTAGTCGCCGTCGCCGCCGATGGGTGGACTCGCCCCGATGCGCCGCGAGTAGAACGTGCCGCGGCCGCCGAATAGCTCGCGGCCTTCGACGAAAAACGGCCGCCGCTCGTCGAAAAACGTCTCGAACGCCGTGAGGTTGACCTCGGCGGGATCGGCTTCGACCTGGCCGAAATCGGGGTTGATCGTGGCATCGAGCGTGAGGTTGGGTCCGAGCCCCATCTTGAGATCGGCGCCGGCGCGGATGTCCGCGGTGTAGCGGTCGGAGAACGGATTGCCGGGGTCGAGCGTGCCCGCCCGCGTGGCATTGGTCGCGGCGTACGGCGTCAGCTCGATGCGGCGGGCCGGCGGCAGGTCCCGGATCCCGGCGAGCCGCCCCATGCGGGAGGCCCACCCGCTTTCCGTCCGCCCCACGAGCACCCAGTACGACTCCTCGTTCCGGTCCGGCACGACGCGCACGAGGTTCACGCCCCACGTCTGCTCGCGGACGGGATTGTAGCGGAGCTGCGTGAACGGGATGCGCAGCTCGGCCGTCCATCCGCCGCTGTCCACGGCGGTGGCGACCTCCCATACGGGATTGTAGGACTCGTCCTGCGATTCCTCGTCATCGGACGGCTGGAAATAATCGAAGCGGCCGCCGGCCGGCGTCACCCCGAACGTGAAGGCGGTGCGGCGGTCGTGGCGCGTGTCGAGCGACACGATGAGCCGCTCCGAGGGCGGTTCGTTGTCGCGCCGCGCCACGATGCGGCGCACCGGGCCCGCGCTGGACATGCGCGCGCCGATGTACAGTGCGTTGTCCGTGTAGACGAAGCGCACCTCGGTCCGGTCGGGCGCCGGCGCGCCTTCGACAGGCTCGAGCTGCACGAAACCGGTCGCGGGCGTGGCCGCGGCCCACGC
>JBOHSP010000295.1:0-5589 GCA_050733275.1 Gemmatimonadales bacterium | reverse complement strand
GCCCTGCCCGGCGTGGCGGGCGTGGACGTGACCGGCGGGGCCGAGCAGGGGATCGTGGTGGCCTACGACGCCCCGCGGCTCCGCCAGCTCGGCGTCGCGCCCGAGGCGCTGCGAGACGCGTTGCGGGCGGCGCAACTGCGGCGCCCGCTGGGCATGGAGGCAGCCGGCGCGGCGGAACGCCCCGTGGTGCTCGAGGCTCGCGCCCCATCGCTCGAGGCGCTGGCGGACCTGCCGGTCCGGACGTTCCGGCTGGGCGATCTCGCCGCGCTCCGGCTCGAAGAGGACGCGCGCGACTTCTTCTATCGCGTGAATGGGGAACCGGCGGTCGGCATTACGGTCTCGCGCCTCCCCGGCGCCGACGCGATTCGCACGGCGGCGTCCGTGCGGCGCACGATGGCGGAGCTCGGTGCCGAGTTGCCGCCGGCCATCAAACTGCGCCTCCAATCCGATGAGAGCCGCGAGTTGACGCGACAGCTGCGCGCGCTGGCGTTGCGGGGGGCGATCGCGGCGCTCGCCGTGATGTTGGTGCTGGCGCTGCTGCTGCGGAACGCGAAGTCCATCGGCCTCGCGATCGCGAGTGTCCTCGTGGCCATCGCGGGGACCGCCCTCGGACTGTACCTCCTGGAGATTCCCGCCAACCTGTTGACGCTCGCGGGCCTGGGCATGGGGATCGGGATCCTGGTGCAGAACGGCGTCGTGGTGGTGGAGCGGCTGCGCGCGTCGTCCGATACCGCCGAGGGCCGCGCCGCCGCGGCCCGGCGGATTACGCCCGCCGTGCTGGGCTCGACGCTCACGACCGCGGTCGTGCTGTTGCCTTTCCTCTATCTGCAGGGGAACGCCCGCGCGGCCTTCACGCCCTTCGCGGTGGCATTTGCCCTGGCACTCGGCTGCTCGGTGCTCTCGTCGGTCGTGATGATTCCGGCGATCGGCGCCGGTCACGGGCTTCCGTCGCGGGTGTGGCCGCGCACGCTCCGCCTGTACACCAGGTCCGTCATGGGGGTGTTGCGGTGGCGCTGGGCGGCGCTGGCCGTCTTCGTGGCGCTGCTGGCTGTGGTGGCGTGGGGATTCGTGCGCAAGGTGCCGCGCTTCTCCTTCGGCGCGTGGTGGGGCCAGCGGGCGTCGCTGACTGCGTCGCTCAGCTTTCCGCGGGGCTCCGACCCCGCCAGTCTCGATGCCGGGATACGGGAGTTCGAGCGCATCGCCGTGGGACGCGAGGGCGTCGATCAGGTCGTCGCGAGTGGGTCGCGAGACGGCGCCAGGCTCCGGGTGACGTTCGCGCGCGGCGCCGAACTGACGCCCGTCCCCTACATCCTCCAGGAGGAGCTGACGCAGCGGGCCATCCTCATCGGTGGCGCCAGGGTCAGCGTGCAGTACCAGGGACCCGGGTACTATTCGGGTGGCGGGGGTGGGATCCCATCGTACCGCATCAAGCTGCTCGGCTACTCCTACGGGGGAGTGGAGACCATCGCGCGCGACTTGCAGCGGCGTCTCGAGCGGATCCCGCGCGTGCGCAATGTCGACGTCAACGCCGGGCGCTACTGGAGCCGGGAGAAGGCCTACACGATCGTGCTCGAGCCGGACCGCGCCGCGCTGGCGCGGTACGGCCTGACCTCCCGCGACCTGGCGGCGGCGGTCGCGCGGCAGGTGAGCGGCCCTGCGGGCGCGACGCGACTCGAGGTCGGCGGCGAGGAACTACGCGTCACGCTCAAGGCGGCCGGCGCGCCCGAGCGCTCACTCGCCGAGCTGCGCACGAGTCTGGTGCCGAATTCTCTGGGCGCGCCGGTGCGGATCAGCGATCTGGCGGTGGTCGACGAGCGCGAAACGGTGGCGCAGATCGACCGCGAGGACCAGCAGTACCTGCGCGTCGTCAGCTACGAGTTCCGCGGCCCGCCGAAGCTGGGCGAGCGCACGCACAAATCCTTCCTGCAATCGATTACCGTGCCGCCGGGCTACAGCGCCGCGGACGGCTCGTGGTTCACGTGGGGCGAAGACGAGAGCGCCAAAGGCCTCTGGCTCGTCTTCGCGGCGGGAATCGTACTCGTCATCCTCGCCGTGGCGATGGTGTTCGATTCGGTGTGGGCGACGGCGCTCGTGTTCCTGAGCCTTCCCGTCGCGCTGGCCGGTTCGGCGGCGGCGTTCTGGATCGCGGGCGCGACGTTCACTCGCGAGGCCGCGGTGGGCGTGATCCTCGTCGTCGGCCTGGCGGTGAACCAGGCCATCCTGCTCGTGGATGCGGCGCTCGAGCGGCGCCGCCGCCGTCGGTTCTTGACGGCCGCGGACGTCGTGCACGCCGCGCGGGACCGCGCGGGCATGATCGTCCTCGTGACCTGCACGAGTCTCGCGAGCCTGATTCCCCTGGCGATCGGGACCGATGCCGACGAGCTGTTCGGCGCGATCGCGCTCGCCACAGCTGGGGGTGTGGTCGCGGGCACGATCGGGGCCCTCTGGGTGGTGCCGTTGCTGGCGGCAAGAATCAGGAGGCGCACATGACCACGTGCGTCCTTCAGGACGCGCGGTGTCGCCGAGCCGGCACGTCAGTGCACGGATTCTTCGATCGGGCGGCTGTTGCTTTCACGCTGGTGCTGGGGCTATTCGTCGTCGCCGGCTGCGGCGGCCGCAACGACAGCGGGACAACCATCGACACGCTCCCCGGCGGCGCCGTCCTCGTGCGCAATGCCGGCGAAGGCATGTGGAAGCGGGGTGACGGCTGGCGCCTGGTCGAAGCCGCGCGTATCGGCAACGCCGACGGCGAAGGCCCCGCCGGGTTCGCGCGGATCACCGCGCTCGAGGCCGATCAATTGGGTCGCATCTACGTGCTGGAGGGCCAGGCACAGCAGCTCCGCGTGTTCGATTCGAGCGGCACACACATCCGTTCCATCGGCCGCAAGGGCAGCGGCCCGGGGGAATTCCAGCAGGCGATTGGCATGGCGTGGGATGCGCTGGGCCGGCTGTGGGTGGTCGATCAGCAAAACGGTCGCTACACGCTCCTCGACACGACCGGCGCGCTGCTCGCCACGCGTCCACGGCGCATCAGCGGCTGGTTCACCCAGAGCTGGCAGGGCGGCATCGACCGAGGGAGCCGTGTCTACGAGTGGTATCGAACCCCGGGGGCGATGAGCGGCGACGCCCTGTTGCGCTACGACTCCACGCTGCAGTCCGTCGATACCTTGCCCTTCCCCTCACACGACCCCGAGTCGTTCAAGATCGAGCGCGAGGGCATGCGGGTGACCGCGTCCGTGCCGTTCACGCCCGGGCTCACATGGAAGTTCGATCCGCGCGGATTCGTCTGGACCGGTCTGACGGCGCCGTATCGGATCTATCGGAGCGAGCCCGGTGGCGATACGACCCTCGTGGTCGAGCGCGCCTACGAGCCGCTTCCGGTCACAAGCGCCGAGCGCGACTCGGCGCTGCAAGGCATGGAGTGGTTCACCCGGCAGGGCGGCAAGGTCGATGCATCGCGTGTTCCATCGCAGAAGCCTGCCTACCAATGGTTCACCGTGGACGATCGCGGTCGACTGTGGGTCATACCTGTCGTCGCTAGTGAGGACGCGAGACACACGTTCGACGTGTTCGACGAGCAGGGGCGCTATCTCGGGCGCGTGAATGCGACATTCACGATCGGCTGGCAGCTGCTGATCCGTGGCGACCAGCTCTACACGGTGACGACGGACGCCGACGGCGTGCCGTTCGTGGTTAGGGCCCGGATCGAGCGCTAGGGTCGGCCTACACCGCTGCCTGGTGGTAGTATTGGTGCGCCCGCTCCAGCATCGGCGCACTCGACGATGGCAGGTTGCGCCGCACCCACAGCATCGTGCGCTGCCCGCTCGGGAACCGGCGTTCACCGTCCTCCGCCGCGGAGAACCCGATCATCTTCGACAGCGGGATCCCGTACAGCTCCTGGCTGGCCGCGTCCAGCGCCTCCCCGAACCGCGCGTCCTCGACCGTCCCCAGAATGTCCGAATGCGTCCGGCCGATTTCCTCGAGCGGACCCGTGTAAGAGTCCTCGTGTTGCGGGTCGAGCATGTAGGTGCAGTACAGCGAGAACGGCACCAGCCGGCCGAGCGCGGTCCAGAACTCCTCCAGCCGGATCGCGGCGTGCGACCGACCGTCGCGCCACAGCAGGTCGGCCAGCTCACAGTAGACCCGCGTGCCGCGGCCGAACGCCTGGAGCCGCTCGAGCAACCCGCCCATACCGGCCCGGAAATCGGACCAGTCCGGGCTACCGTTGTGCAGGAATTCCCCGAGGGCGGCCTCGGCATCGACCACCGCGAGCTGGCCCGACTGGCGCATCGCCTCGGCGTGCAGCCGGCCCGCCTCGAGCTGCCGCAGCAGCGGTTCGGTGTGCTCGGGGACGGCGATGATCACGATGCCGGTGTCGCGCCGCAGCCCGGCCTCGAGGAACACGCCGGCCGCCTCGACCAGCAGGTCGCTGTTGCGGTGCAGTTGGGCGAAGTGCCGGCCCGCGGGGGCCTCCGTCAGGAGGGGGACGCCGGGTGCCACGACGGCGAGGTCGGCGGTCACTCGACGGCCTCCGCGTAATAGCGCCGGGCCCGCTCCAGGACCGCGGTACTGGCCGACGGCAGGTTCCGCCGGACCCAGAGCATCGTGCGCTGCCCCACCGGAAACCGTTCCTCGCCTTCGGAGACGTGCGGCGACACGCCGACCATCTGGGACAGCGGAACCCCGAAGACGTCGCGGCTCGCGGCGTCGAGCGCCACGCGGAAGCGCTCGTCTTCGGCCGTGGCGATCACGTCGGAGTGCGTGCGCGCGATCTCCTCGATCGGCCCGGCGTAACAATCCGGCGTCTGCGGATCGAGCATGTAGCTGCAGAACAATGAGCAGGGATACAGACGGCCCAGATGGTTCCAGAACTCCTCGAGCTGGATCGCCGCCTCGGGCTGCCCCCGCTGCCAGAGCAGATTCACCAGCTCGGCGTACACGCGGGTCGTGCCGCGACTCCGCGCGCGCACGCGCTCGAGCACCGCGGCGAGTTGCTGGTGGAACGTCGCCCAGTCGGGTCCGCTGGCGCGCAGGAACGCGTCCAGCGTCCGCTGCGCGTCGAGTATCTCGAGCTGCCCAGCCGCGCGGAGCGAGGCCGGGTCGGGCCCGCTGTCGCGCAGCCGCTGCAGCAGCAGCTCCCGGTGCGCCGGCGTCGCGAGGATCACGACGCCGTTGCCGCGCCGCAACCCGGCCTCCGCAAACAACGCCACCGCATCCGCTAGCTCCTGCGCGTCGCGATGCAACTGGGCGAAATGGCGATTGACGGGGGCATCGATCAACAACGCGCTCACCAAGCCGTGCGACATGTCGGGTAGGGGTCTCCACTGTGGTTGCGGGGATCAGCCGGATTTCAGAGACAGCCGGCCCACTATGGTGCCTAGCCTAGAGGCTCTAGACCGGACGGACAATCAACCGGAAGGTGGGTGGAGCTTCTCATCCGCCGGAACTAGTTCCTGCGGGGGGGACGGGTCAGATCGCGACCTGGACGACGCGGTCCTTCCCGTGGCGTTTCGCGTCGTACATCGCCTGATCGGCGCGCCGCAGGAGCTCGTCCGTGCTCGTGTCACTCGTCGAACAGGACACCACGCC
>JBOHSP010000294.1:0-2840 GCA_050733275.1 Gemmatimonadales bacterium | reverse complement strand
GGGGGTGGGGGTGGGGGCGGGGGGGAGAACGGGGGTCGCTATGGCGGTATGATGAATCAGGGTCCGCGGCCCACCTTTGGCGAGGTCGAGCGGACGCTGGAGATCCACCTCTTCGACTTCGAGCGGGAGGGGGAGATGTACGGCGAGACGGTGCAGGTCGAGTGGGTACGCCGCCTGCGGGACGTGCAGGCGTTTCCGTCCCGTGACGTGCTGCTGGCGCAGCTCGAGCGCGACCGGCAGGCGGCGCGGGCCAGCCTCAACCTCGGCGAGACGCGATGAGCACCATCCGGACGCGACTGATCATCACCGGCTTTCTCGTGGCGCTTTGCGTGTGGGCCATCATTCCCCGCAATGTCACGGTCCGCCGGCCCAATCCCGAGACCGGGCGCATGCAGGACTCGACGGTGCGCCGGGTTCCGATCTCGCTGGGCCTCGATCTCCAGGGCGGGATCCATCTCGCCCTCGAGGTGGACGAATCGAAGGGGCCGGTGCCCGACTGCGCCGACGCGATCCAGCGCGCCGAGCGCGTCGTGCGCACGCGCATCAACGAGTTCGGCACCACCGAGCCGGTGGTGCAGATCGTGGGCGACTGCCGGCTGATCGTCGAGCTGCCGGGCGAGAAGGATCCGCAGCGGGCCAAGGACATCGTGCAGCGCACCGCGTTCCTCGAGTTCCGGATCACCGACATGAAGAACGTGTTCCGCGACGCCCTGCCGGCGATCGATGCCGCCTTGCGCCGCGCCGGCGTCCGGACGCCGGGGGCGGCGCCCTCGGCCGTGGCCGAGCTCTTCGCCGACACCGCGACGGCGGCGCGCGATTCGGCGGCGCAGGCCAACCTCCCGGGCGTGCTCTCGTCGCTGCTGTTCCAGGGCAGCCTGCCCGGCGAGTTCCTCGTGGCGGAGGAGCAATGGCCGCTCGTGGACTCGCTGATCGCGCGCCCCGACGTGCGGGGGCTGATGCCGCGCGCCGTGGACCTGCGCTGGGGCGCGCAGCCCGAGTCCCGCAATGCGCGCTCCTATCGCCCGTTGTACGCGGTGGAATCCCGGCCGATCATCACCGGGGAATGTCTCCAGGGCGCCCAGGCACAGCGCGACCCGCTGACCAATCAGTCGATCGTCGCGTTCCAGCTGTCGCGCCGCTGCGCCCGCGTGTTCGCGCAGGAAACCAGTCGGCACGTGAACGACAACATGGCGATCATCCTGGATGGCCGGGTGCAGGGGCAGCCCCCCGTGATCCGCTCGCAGATCGGCTCGCGCGGCCAGATCGAGCTGGGCGCGAAGCCGCTGCAGGAGGCGAGCGATCTCGCGCTGGTGCTGCGGGCCGGCGCGCTGCCGGCGCCCCTCACCATCGTCGAGGAGCGCACCATCGGACCCACGCTCGGCGAAGAGTCGATCAGCGCCGGCACCTGGGCGGGGATCATCGCCGTCGCCTTCGTCGTCGTGATCATGATCGGCTACTTCAAGCTGTCGGGCGTGCTCGCCGTCGTGGCGCTGGGGCTCTACGTCCTGTTCTCGCTCGGCGGCCTCGCGATGTTCGGGTTCACGCTCACGCTGCCGGGCCTGGCCGGATTCGCGCTCTCGATCGGCATGGCCGTGGACGCCAACGTGCTGATCTTCGAGCGCATCCGCGAGGAGCTGGCCCTGGGCAAATCGGTGCGGCTGGCCGTCGATGAAGGGTTCAAGCACGCGATGAGCGCCATCATCGACTCGAACCTCACGACGATTCTCACGGCGCTCATTCTCGCGTGGGTGGGGACGGGCCCGGTCCAGGGCTTCGCGGTGACGCTGATCATCGGCATCATCGCGTCGATGTTGTCGGCTGTCTTCGTCACCCGCACGTTGTTCCTCATCTGGCTGCAGCGGCGGCCGGCCATGACCACGGTGAGCATCTGATGCTGCGACTCTTCGCGAACGCCAACTACGATTTCATCGCACGACGGCGCTGGGCCTACGGGCTCACGTTCCTGTTCCTCGTCCCCGGGCTCGTCTGGCTGCTGATCAGCGGCCTGAACTACAGCATCGAGTTTACGGGGGGGACGCTGGTGCAGGTTCGCACCGACTCCGCGGTCGGGACGGAGCCGATCCGCACCGCCCTCACCCAGGCGGGGGTCAGCGCCGAGGTGCAGACGTTCGGGTCCGACCGCGACTACGCGATCCGCGCGCGGGTCCAAACGGAGCAGGCCGACGCCCCCGCCGGGACCCAGGAAACGGCCGCGGCGGTCTCGCGCGCGCTCGACACCGCGATCGGCGCCGGAACCTACGATGTCGTGCGGACCGAGGCGGTGGGGCCCAAAGTCGGCCGGGAGCTCCAGAGCCGGGCACTCATCGCGATCCTGGTGTCGTTCATCGGGACGCTGATCTACCTCGCCGCCCGCTTCGAGTGGCGCTTCGGCCTCGCGGCCGTGATCGCCACCGCCCACGACATCCTGGCGACGATCGCGTTCATCCGCTACCTCAATCTGGAAGTGAGTCTGGTGGTCGTCGCGGCGGTGCTGACGATCGTCGGCTATTCCCTCAACGACACGATCGTCATCTTCGACCGGGTCCGCGAAAACCTGAGGAAGTACCGGCGCCAGAATCTGTACGAGATCCTGAATCTCTCGGTGAACGAAACGCTGCCGCGGACGGTCCTCACGGGCGGCATCACGATCCTCACGGCGCTCACGCTCGCCGTGATCGCGGGGGAGGTCATTCGGCCGTTCTCGCTGGTGATGGCGTTCGGAATCGTGGTGGGGACGTTCTCGTCGATCTTCGTCGCCTCGCCGGTGCTGCTGCTGATCGAAAAGCGCTGGCCCGGCGAAGACGTGCGGGGCGCGCGGGTGCTCGGGGGCGGTGCGCGCG
>JBOHSP010000293.1:0-4542 GCA_050733275.1 Gemmatimonadales bacterium | reverse complement strand
GTGGGCTCGAGCTCGAGGGTGACGGCGCCGCCGCGGCGCGGCTGCTTGTGCGGCGCCGCGCGCCTGGGTCGGAAGTCCGCCGGCGCGGCTACCATGAGCAGCGCATCGGCATCGCGCACCAGGCGCTGCACGGCGGCCTGCATCTCCTCCGTGGTTTCGACCTGCGTCGTCCGGGCTCCGGCCGGAGGATCGAGCTGCGTGGGCCCGGTCACCAGGTCCACGTCGGCGCCG
Organism: Gemmatimonadales bacterium; assembly: GCA_050733275.1. Lineage (GTDB taxonomy): Bacteria > Gemmatimonadota > Gemmatimonadetes > Gemmatimonadales > GWC2-71-9 > 20CM-2-65-7. Next base: position 4,311 of record JBOHSP010000293.1, on the reverse strand, counting down.
CGCGCGACCGCGGCCTCCGCCATGGCGTACCCCATCCGGCCGCTCGACGGGTTCGTGAGGACGCGCACGGGGTCGAGATGCTCGCGCGTGGGCCCTGCCGTCACCACGACTCGCTTGCCGGCCCAGCGCGTGACCCGCGCGGTGCCGGCGAGCAGGCGCTCGGCCGCAGCCATGATGGCCTCGGGCTCGCTCATGCGGCCGGGCCGCTCGCTCGGGCCTTCGGCGAGCGCGCCGATCTCGGGGCCGACGAACGTCCAGCCGCGACCGGTCAAGGTCTCGACATTCGCCGTGGTCGCCGGGTGGGCGTACATCGCGTCGTTCATCGCCGGGGCGGCGAGGATCGGACCGGTGCGGGCGAGGAGCAGGGTCATCAGGAGATCGTCGGCCATGCCCATCGCCGCGCGGGCGAGCAGCTGCGCCGTCGCGGGGGCGACGATGACGAGGTCGGGATCGCGGGCCAGGTCGATGTGGGCGAGCGCGCGGCCCGAGTGCCACAACGAGGTGAGGACCGGCCGTCCCGTGAGCGCCTCGAACGTCAGGGGGCGAACGAATTCGGCCGCCCCGGCGGTCATCACGACATCCACGGTCGCGCCTGCCGCGCTGAGTCGGCGGGCGAGCGTGCAGCTCTTGTAGCAGGCGATTCCGCCCGACACGCCGAGGACGACGTGACGGCCGGCGAGGGTCATCAGCCTTCCTGGCGGCGGCGCCGGACCAACCGGTACGTGAGGTTGCCCTGCACGAGCTCCTCGAACGCGCGCGTGGTCAGCTTCTTCTCCCAGTCGACCGAGCGGTCACGGGGGAACTCGTTCACGTACCGCGCGAACTTGGCCGCGACCAGCACGCCGAGGTACTTGTTCTGCGTCTGGCTCGCGACTTCAGCCGGGGTGACAATCCGCATTGCTCAACCTTTCTGTTGGTGCAACTCGTCGTACAGCAGCCGTGCCGCTGCGTCGAGACCGTCGCCGTAGCGGTCCAACCAGGCGATGTCCTGGTTGTCCCGGCGAAAGCCGCCGCCCTCCTGGACCACGTTCACCACATCGTCGATCGCCTGCCCGAGATCATCATTTCTCACCCAGTGATCGAACCCGGCGGCCTCGGTCAACTCGTACTTCGCTCGCTGTACCCGCGCCATGATCTGCGCCGGTGACTCCGTCTTCCGTCCGCGCAGCCGCTCCAGCAACACGCGCGGCTCACTGGGCAGAATGAAGATCGTGATCGCGCGCCCATCCCTCGCCCGGACCTGGCGGGCCCCCTCGACCTCGATGTCCAGCAACACGTGTCGGCCCGAGCCGGTGACGCGGTCGACTTCGCTCGCCAGGGTGCCGTACAGCTCGCCCGCATACTCGGCATGCTCGAGGAACTCACCGCGCTCGACCCGGCGCAGGAACTCCTCTCGCGACAGAAAATAATAGGCGTCCCCGTGCTCCTCCCCGGCGCGCGGCTGGCGTGTCGTCGCCGAGACCGAGAACCCGAACCGCTCGGGAAAGCGATCCCGCACCGCCCGCGCGATCGTCGTCTTGCCGCCGCCCGACGGGGCGGACAGCACGACGATGCGCGGGGCCACCGTCACTCCAGATTCTCCAGCTGCTCCCGGAGCTTCTCCAGCTCGCCCTTCATCGCGATCACGGCCTGCGTGATCGCCGCGTCGTTGGCCTTGGACCCGATGGTGTTCACCTCGCGCAACAGCTCCTGCGCCAGGAACCCGAGCTGTTTGCCGACGGCGTGGTCCGCACCGAGCGCCTGACGGCACGCCGCCACGTGGGCGCGGAACCGCACCAGCTCTTCGGTGATGTCCACGCGGTCGGCGAGCAGCGCGATCTCGACCGCGAGGCGCTGCTCGTCCACCTGGAGCCCGCCGGTCAGGTCGGCCACCGCCTGCCGCAGCCGGGCCTGCTCGGCCGTGAGCCGCTCCGGCGCGCGCTGCTCGATCACCCGCGCGCCCGCCTCGAGCGCGTGCAGCCGCGCGTCCAGCTCGCGCGCCAGCGCGCCTCCCTCCCGTTCCCGCATCGCCACCACGTCGCGCGCCGCCTGCTCGACGATGGGCTTCACGTCGGACCACGGCGCCGCCGCCGGACCCTCGGCGCCGTCCGCCGGGACGGCGGTCAACACCTCGGGCTGCCGCGCCACAAACGCGAGATCCACGTCGCCCTTCAGCTTCAGGCGCTTCTTGAGCTCCTGCGCCGCCGCCAACACCTGGCGCGCGCGCGCCAGATCCACCGCCACGCGCCCGCCGTCCTGTGCGGGCGGCTCCACCCAGCGCGCCGTCACGGCGACATGCCCGCGCTCGAGCACTTGCCGCAACCGTTCCCGCAGATCTCCCTCGAGACGCCCCAGCTCGGCCGGCAGCTTGAGCTGGGGATTGAAAAACCGGTGGTTGACGGTCCGGATATCGATCCGCAGCCGTCCGCCGAGGACTTGCCCTTCGGCAGAGCCGAAACCCGTCATGCTCCGCGGCACAAACGGTAAAAGTAACTGCGCGAAGAGGTTAGTTCAATTGGTGAAGTACCAGCGGGCGCCATAGAGCTGGGTGTTCTTGGGATATCCGAGCCCATACACGTAGCTGCCGCGCATCCCGTTCACGTTGCGAATGATCCAGAAGATCGTGGCGCCGACGAGCTGCAGCTCGAGGGTCGTTTCGACGAACGTCGCGCCGTTCAGGCTCCGCCGCACGCCGGCGGAGTCCAGCCCTCCCAGCCCCCAGCTGCTCCACGATTCGATCGCCACCTCGCCCCGCAGGGTGAAGACCCCGCTGCGGAAGACCCGCCAGAACTTCGAGTGGAACGTGGCCGCCACCCGCGTCTGGTGCGGCGGCTCGAAATCACCGCCGCCGACGAACGGGTCGAAGTGCCACGCCGACAGACTCACGCCCGGCAGCGGCCGCAGTGTCGCGTGGCCGGCCAGGAACTCCGTCCGCGGTGTGGGGCTCAGCCGGTCCACCGTCGAGATGCCGCGCGCGAAGTCGAGCGGCGTGAAGGGATCGCGGATGCCGCGGCCCACCTCCACTTGGAGCCAGGGCTGATCGAAGCGCAACCAGCCGGCAACGTCCACCGCGGCCTGGCGCCCGTCGGTACGGACCAGGGGCGCCTGCACGTCGCGCCGCCACGCGAGCTCGGCGCGGGCGGAGAAGCCGAACGGCAGGGCCAGCCCGGCGGTGACGTGCGCCCGCTGACCGCTGCGTCCACCCCCGTAGGCGCGGTGACGGGCGCTCGCCGCGAGCGTCAGCCAGCTCACGGGCAGCCACCCGGCGCGCGCGGCGAACTCGCTCGGCAATCCGGCCGCGCCGAGCTGCGCCGATGCCACGAGGTTGGCGCGCCGCCAGGTGCGGCTCACCGCCAGGACGGCGCCCGAGACCATCCGATTCGGCACGAGGGAGTCGCCGTCCGCCTCGGAGGTCGCGAGCGTGCCTTCCAGCCGGTACCCCAGCCCGTCACTCCGCTCGGCGACGAAAAAGCGCAGCCGGCGCTCCCGCCGCTGCTGCTTCCAGCCGATGACCCGCGCGTCGGCCGTCGGCTCGCGGCTCCAGCTCGCCGTGAGCATCTGAAACGACGCGCCCACACGGCCCCCCGGGGGAATGTATTCCGCCGTGATCGCGATGTCCGCGGTGGTGAATTCGCTCGTGGTGTTGGCCTCGCTGCCGCGGATGCTGTTCTGGTCGTACAGGAACGCGATCCCGAAGCCCGACCGGGTCCGCTTGGCGTACCCGCCGCGATACTCCGCGATGTCCTGATCGCCGGTCACGATGCCGACTTGCGTGAGGGGCGCGGTGGAGCGCGTGCGCGCGCTGACGAGATACACCTGGAGCTGCGCCGGCAGGATGACGACATCCACGCGCTCGAGCGGGGCGAGCGGAATCCGCGCGGGGTCGAGATACACCGAATCGCGGCCGAGCGGCACGTAGGGAAACCCGTCCCAGAACACTTCCAGCGCGGCGGGACCACGGCCGCCGTAGAGCACGACCTCCGCCTGGCCGTACCCCCCGCCCCGGACCACGTACACGCCCGGAATGTGCCGGAGCAGATCGCTCAGCGTGCGCGCATTCGTGAACAGCAGTGAATCGGCGGTGAACGTGTAGCGGCTGCCCAGCGGCAGGGGGCCGGGGCGAATCGGCGCCGCGAACGTGGGGAGGAAAGCGGGCAGCGTATCGGCCGCGGCCGTATCGGCCGCGGTGGTGGTATCGCGGCGCGCGGTGGTGTCGGCCTCCGCCTGGGCGGCGGCCCGGGTCGCCGCGGCGATGCAGAGCGCGCCGGCGAGCAGGCTCGCCACGCGCGGCGTCACGCGCCGGCGCGTTTGAGGAGGAACTCGGTGAACAGC
>JBOHSP010000292.1:0-11419 GCA_050733275.1 Gemmatimonadales bacterium | reverse complement strand
GGGTCCGCGCGACCAGGCGCTGGCGGCCGCCCTCGCCGACATCGCGGACGGGCGCTACCCCGACGCGTGCCGGCTGTATCGCGCGCTGGTGGCGCGCGATTCGGCGGACTTCGTGGCGTGGTTCGGGCTGGGCGAGTGCCAGTCGAAGGACAACGTGGTCGAGCGCGACCGCGCCAGCCCCTCGGGCTGGCGTTTCCGCAGCAGCTATCACAGCGCCGTCCAGGCGTACCGCCGGGCCCTGCGGCTCATTCCCTCCGCGCACCGCGCGTTCGGTCAGCTCACGCGGCTGTCCGACCTCGTGTTCTACACCGAGACCAACCAGGCCCGGAGCGGGTTCACGCTCGCTCCCGATACCCAATGGTATGCGGCGTTCCCGGCGCTCGATCGCGACACGCTCGCGTTCGTCCCGTATCCCCGGAACGATGTGCTCGCGGGAAAACCCGACGCCACGCCGGCGACGATCGCGGCCGCGGTGGCGCATAATCGCGCGATTCTCCGGGACATCACCACCGAATGGGTGCGCGCGTTCCCCGAGAGTCCGCAAGCGCACGAGGCGCTCGCGTTGGTGCTCGAAGGCAGCGGCGACCTCGTGGACCGGCAGCCGAGCGAGCTGTCCGCGCTGGCGACGGTCCGCCGCGCCCGCGGCACCGCCGTCGCGGCCGGGCAGCGGTTGCGTCTCGCGATCGCTGAGATCCGCCTGCTCACCAAGCTCGAGGACTTTGGGGCGGCGCGCCGCTTGGCCGATTCGACACTCGACGCGACGAGCGATTCCGTTCCGGGCGCCGCCGCCCAGCTCGCCGGTCTGGCGGCGCTGCTGGGGCGCGCGCACCGCACGGCGCAACTCCTCGGCGGCGCGGCGCCCGACCTGACGATCGAAGGCCAGGACGGGCACATCGCCGTCCGCCCGGTCGCGCTGGCGCGGGCAGCGTTTGCGCTCCGCGGCTACGCGGCCGTGGGGGCGCCGGCGGAGAGCATCCGGGTCCTGGCGCGCCGCGTGAACGCGCTGATCGACGCAGCGGTCGAGCCTCAGGGGCGCGAGGCCATGCGCCATGCGTTGCTGGACCACCCCACGCAATGGGCGCTGCCGCTGCTGCGCGGGCGGCCCCCGCGTCGGGGGACGCCGGGGGAACGATACCGGCGTCTGGTGTGGGCACTCGACCATGGAGACACCGTATCGATCCGAGCCACCCTCGACAGCCTGGAGCGGGCTCGGGCAGACCTGCGGCCGGGCGACGTCGCGATTTCGGGCACGTTGCTCGAGGCCCGCGTGCTGCTCGCTATCGGGGACACGGGGCGCGCCACGGAGCTGATCAGGCGGCCCCTCGATGCGCTGACGACCCTAGGGACCGGGCTGCTCGAAAACGTCGATCAGGCGGCGGCACTGGTGCGGGCGATGGTGCTGCGCGCGGATCTCGCCGGCAGCCGGGGAGATGCGGCGACCGCGCGTCGCTGGGCGGCTGCGGTGATCGCGTTGTGGCAGGACGCGGATGACGACGCGATTCAGGCTGTCGTCGAACGGATGCGCAGCATTGCGGAAAGACCACGGCGTTCTTGACCTCGGAGACCTCATGAAAACCTCGTTCCTGGTCGTGTTGGTGATCGTGCCGCTCGCTGGCGCCGCCTGTAGGCCGAGCCCGGGGGATACCGTGCCGATGACCGGCCGTCCGACGCCGGCGCCGCCGGCCACGCTGACGAACCCGCGCGACCCGGCACAACGCCGCGCCGCGGTGCGGTATGCGGACGGTCTGATTTTCGCCGAAGACACGGGTCGCTCCCACGCGTTTCATGGACAGTTCGATCGCAACCTGCTCGACACCCTGGGGACGATCGGGACCGTGGCGCCCGAAATCGGCATGCACCACAGCCGGGTCGCGGATCTCCAGCGGGGGCGGATCCAGCTCCGGGTCCGCATTCAGCCGGGAGCGGGCTACCTGGCGGGGTTCGCACCCGGGCGCTACGGCCGGGCGCCCGGCCAGCACTATCGCTTCCCGCCCGGTGTCAGTTACGTCTGGGTGGACAGTCTGTATCTGTTCGCCACTGCGCGCGGCGATACGGCGGGAACGGCGAAGATCGTCGTCATCCCGCGAGACACGGCGTTTGTGGTGGATACCGCGTCGATCCTGGTATTCCGTCGCGAACCGATGAATCAAGCGGTGGCGCGCTGGAGCCCGGCGCAGTGCTGGGATTGCATGCGCGCGAGCTGGTGCTCACTATCGCTGCGGTGATGCCTTCAGGGAGAACCACCATGCGTTGGCCGTCCAGGAGCCGTCGTCTCGCGGTTGCGTCGATCCTCTCGGCGACGCTCGCCGCGCCGCTCGCCGGCCTGCAGCAGCAGGCGCCGGCCGACTCCGCCCTCCTCACCGTAGAACGAATCTACGGCTCGAGCGAATTCCGCCCCGCCAGCTTCGGCCCGTTCGCCTGGCTTGGCGACGGTTCCGCCTATACCACCCTGGAACGCGCCGGCGGCGGCCGGCGCGGGCGCGACATCGTGCGCTACGACGCGCGCAGCGGCGCCCGCACCGTGCTCGTGCCCGCCGACCGGCTCGTGCCGAGCGGCGATTCGACACCCCTCGAGGTCGAGGACTACGGCTGGTCGGCTGACGGCACGCGGCTCCTCATCTTCACGAACTCGCAGCGGGTGTGGCGCACCAATACGCGCGGCGACTATTGGGTGCTCGATCTCGACACCTGGAAGCTGCAGCAGCTCGGTGGAGTGCGGGGCGGGACGCCGTCGACGCTGATGTTCGCCAAGTTCTCGCCCGACGGGAACCGCGTCGGCTGGGTGCGCTACGGCGAGCACAACATCTACGTCGAGGACCTCGCGAGCGGGCGCATCACGCAGCTCACGACCGACGGCTCGCGCACCACGATCAACGGGACGTTTGACTGGGTGTATGAGGAAGAATTGGGACTCCAGGATGGCTGGCGCTGGAGTCCCGACGGCCGTGCGATCGCGTACTGGCAGCTCGACGCCACCGGGGTGCGCGACTTTCCTCTGTACAACACCACGGACTCGCTGTACGCGTTCACGTTCGAGGTGCAATACCCCAAGGCGGGGGAGACGAATTCGGCGGGACGCGTGGGCGTGGTGAGTGCCAGCGGCGGACCGACCACGTGGATGAAGGTCGCCGGCGATCCGCGCAATCATTACATCGCGCGGATGGAGTGGGCGCGGCCGGTGGGGCGGGAGCCGGGAGCGGGGAGCCGGGAGCTGGTGATCCAGCACATGAACAGGCTGCAAAACACGCTGCACGTCATGCTCGCCGATGCGCGCACGGGAGCGGTCCGGACGGTGTTCGAGGAGCGCGACAGCGCCTGGGTCGAGCAGTTCGACGACCTGCGGTTCGTGAACGGCGGGCGCGACGTGCTGTGGTATTCGGAGCGCAGCGGGTGGGCGCATCTGTACATCATGCCGCGGGCCGGCGGCGCGCCGCGCGCGGTGACCCGCGGCGCCTTCGACGTGCTGGGCGTCGCGCGCGTGGATACGGCGGGCGGCTGGGCGTATTACATCGCGTCGCCGGACAACCCGACGCAGCGGTATCTCTATCGGGTGAGCCTCACGCGGCGCGCCGCGCCGCAGCGGCTCACGCCGGCGGGCGCGCCCGGATTCCACAGCTACAACGTGGCGCCGAACGGGCGCTACGCCGTGCACACGTATTCCCGCTTCGGCGTGCCGCCCACGATCGACCTGGTCAGTCTCCCGGACCACCGCGTGCTGCGTACGCTCGTGGACAACGCCACGCTCCAGGCGCGGGTCGCGCGGCTGCGGCTGGGCACGCACGAGTTCACGACGGTGGATATCGGCGGCGGCGTGCGCCTCAATGCGTACCTGATCAAGCCCCCCGGCTTCGACCCCGGCCGGCGCTACCCGGTGTTTTTCACGGTGTACGGCGGGCCGGGCTCACAGACGGTGGTCGATGGCTGGGGCGGTTCGAACTACCTCTGGCACCAGATGCTGGCGCAGCGCGGCTACATCGTGGCGAGCGTCGACAACCGTGGCACGGGGGCGCGGGGCCGCGCGTGGCGCAAGATCATCTACGGCCAGATGGGCGTCATCGAGACGCAGGATCAGGCGGCGGCGGCGCGGGTCATCGGCCGGCTGCCCTACGTCGACTCGACGCGGATCGGGATCTGGGGTTGGAGTTACGGCGGGTTCATGACGCTCAACGTGCTCACGCAGGCGCCCGATGTGTATCGCATGGGCATCGCAGTGGCGCCGGTGACGCACTGGAAGTACTACGATACGATCTACACCGAGCGCTACATGGGGCTGCCGCAGGACAACGCCGCGGGGTACGACCGCGGCTCGCCGCTGACGTACGCGAAGAACCTGCGGGGCCGGCTGCTGCTGGTGCACGGCTCGGGCGACGACAACGTGCATTACCAGAATACGGAAGCAATGGTGAACGCGCTGGTGGCGGCGAACAAGCCGTTCTCGCTGATGGTGTATCCCAATCGCACGCACGCCATCGCGGGCGGGACGACGCGGCAGCATTTGTTCTCGCTGCTGACGCGGTTCGTGGAGGAGAATCTGCCGGCGGCGACCCCGGTCAGCGTGGAGGCTACGGGGAGCCGGTGAGCGATTATCCCGGCCGGCAGGGACAGCTCGGCGTTCGCTACGCGTTCTGATTACCGCTTGCGAATTCCGATGCGTTGCAGGAGCCGGAGGAAGCGCGGATCGGAGCGCAGCGTGTCCACCTCCCACCCCGCGCTGAGTCCCGACAGCTCGGCCATCGTCCAGCGGTGGCGGTCCAGCCACGCGAATGCCGAGTCCTTCTCCCCCATGTGCACATAGACCCACGCGACGCGAAAGCCGTTCAGACGGACTTCCGGGTGTCGCTTCATGCTGGCCAGGATCGCGCGGGTGCGCGCGGGGTCACCGCATGCCCAGTAGAAGTCCCCCACGTGGGCGAGCATACGGAGGTTGTAGCCCGGGGCGAGCCGCTGCGCCCGGTCGATTTCCGAACGCCCCTCCGCACATCGTCCTTCGCGGGCGAGCTCGACTCCCTCGCGCGCGCGGGCCCACGGCTCCCCCGGCTCCAGCTTGAGGATGGGTCGCCGTTCGCGAACGGGCAGTTTGAAATGGGGTCGCTCGCCCGTGGTCAGAAACGTGCCATAGTGCACCATTGCGAGCCCGCCGCGCGGGGAAAACGGGTCCAGCTCCATGGCTCGCTGCGCCTCTCGCAGCGTTTCCTCCCCCCGTCCGAGCGCCGCGAGCAGGATGGAGTACCAGTAGTGCGCCCGGGCGTTGCTCGGGCCGAGCTCGATCGCGCGCCGGAATTCCCGCTCCGCGGCGTCGAACTGATGGGCGTCGCCGAGCGTGACCGCGAGCGCCGTGCGCGTCTCGGGCGACATGCTGTCGAGTGCGACCGCCCGCCGCGCCATGATGCGCGCGCTGTCGAGCGCGGGGAGCATCGGGGCATAGTTGTAGTCGGCCTCGAACCCGTACACCGCCGCGAGACCGGCATAGCCGAGCGCGAATGTGGAGTCCAGCTCGATGGCGCGCCGATACGCTTCCTTGGCCGTCTGGACCCCCATCAGGCTGCGGCTGAGCTCGGCGTGCCGACCGCGGAGATACAGCTCGCGGAGATACACTTCCTGCGGCACCGAGTCGACGGGACCCGTCGACTGACGCGGTGTGCGGGGGAGCGGCAGCGCGGCGACTCGCACCTGCCTCGCGATGGCTTGCGCCAGCTCGCTCTGCAGCACCAGCACGTCCCGGAGATCGCGCTCGTAGCGCTCGGCCCAGAGGTGCCCATCGGAAGTTCCGTGAATGAGCTGCACCGTCATCCGGATCCGGCCCCCCTCGCGAACGATCGCGCCTTCCACGACAGCATCCACCTTTAGCTCGCGCGCGATCTCGGGGAGCTCTCGTTGCGAGTCCCGGTACCGCATCACCGACGTGCGCGAGGTGACGCGCAGCTCGGGATACCGGGCGAGCTCCGTGATGAGCACATCGTGCATGCCATCGACGAACGCCTGCTGGGCCGAGTCGCTGGAGAGGTTCTCGAGCGGCAGGACGGCGAGGGACCGAATCGGCGTGGGGGGCGAGGCGCCGAGCGCGCGCTTCAGGATCAGGCCGCCGCCCGTAATCGCGATCAGGCCGATGATGCTGAAGGCCATCAGCGTCACGCGGCGGCGTGGCCGGTCGAGGGGGCGGCCCGGGAACGCAGCGGGAACTGACTGGAGCGCGAGGCTGGCGGCGTGCGGCGCCGGTGAACTCGCGCGCTCGCCCGCGTGCTGGAGATTCCGGACGAACGCCGCAATCTCGCCATCGGGTGCGACGTCGAGATCATCGTGGAGCACGGCCTCGTGCAGGCGCGAATGCCGGATCGCCTCGCCGGGATCGCCAGCGGTTACGAGGGCGCGCATCAGGCACATGGCGAGGCGTGAGCTGTACGGGTCGCGCCCGGCGAGGCGGCGCCAGTACAGTACCGCGCCCGCGGGATCTCCCGCCGCTTCGCGTGCAGCCGCCAGCTGTTCGAGCGCCTGGTCATAGCGCGCCGCGAGGCGTTTGCGCTCCTGCTCGAGCCAGTGCTCGAACGCGGTCCCTGCGCCGGCGATGTGAAATCCTTCCAGCAGGTCGCCGCGATAGAGCTCCACGGCCTCGCCGATCCGCTCGGCATCGAGTGCCTGCTCGAAGGCCACGGCGTCGCACCACAGGTGGCTCGGGTCGACGGCCAGGGCGTCGCCGTTGCGGCTGACGAGCACGTCGGCGCCCAGCGTGCGGCGCAGAAAGTGCACCGCCTGGCTCAGCGCATTGCGGGCGTGCTCGGTATCATGCTCGGGCCAAAAGAGGGCGAGGACGGAGTCGCGCCGCGTGAACCCCCGGCGTGTGGCGAGCGCCAAGTACACGAGCAGTGCCAGGCGTTTCGGCTGCGCGAGGACCGCGCGCAGCTCGCGCCCCCCGGCATCCCGCAGATCCAATGCGCCCAGCACCCGGCAGCGAATCATTCCCCCTCCAGCGCGGGGAACCGCGCGGTCTTAGCGCGCGAGTAAGACACGGGGCAGCGACCCGTAAGGCCCCGCCCCTACCTATGGAATCGAAGAAACTACCGGCCCGCGCCCAAAGAGCAAACGCGCGATTTGGGGGCTGACGCGGCCATTGATCTGGAGGCGGTATGGGCGTCGTCCCTCGTGCTTGTGTCGTTGGCCTCGTGTGGCTGGGCGGGTTCGGCTGCAGTGGCAGTGAGCCGCTGGAGCCGCTGCCGCCGTCGTTCCGCGCCACCGAAGCGCCGTCAGGCACCAGCCTCACCGTGGTGGCGCACAATCGCATCGATGTCTTCTGGAACGACAACTCGCCTAACGAGACCGCCTTCGAGATCTTCCGCGCGACGGGGGCCAGTGGCGTCTTCGCACCACTCGTCACGCTGGGCGCCGACGCGACGAGCTACGGCGATTTGGGGCTGGCCGCGCTCACGGAGTACTGCTATCGCGTGCGCGCGGTTCGCACGACAGGACGCCGCACCACGGTCTCCGAGTTTTCCAACACGGCGTGCGCGACCACGCTCGCCCCTCCAGTCCCGGCCGCCCCGTCGAATCTCAACGCGAAACCGATCAACAGCTCGGCCGTGGGGCTGACCTGGACCGACAACGCCACCGATGAGCTGGGATTCCGCGTCGAGCTCTCGCTGGACGCGGGCGCGACCTGGACGCCGTTCGGCGGGGAGCTGCCGCCCAACAGCACGCAGCTCAGCGATTTCAGTCGCGCGCCGGAGGTGCCGGTCTGCTACCGGGTGAGCGCGCGGAACGCGCAGGGAAGCTCGACGCCATCGAACGTCGAGTGCACGGCTCCTCCGCAGGCGCCGGATCAAGTGACGGCGGTCGGCACGAGTGCGCCGGCCATCGACCTCACCTGGAACGACGCCTCCGCGGTCGAGGACGGCTATGAAATCCGGCGCGCCGCCTCCGGCCAGGCGTTTGCGGTCCTCGCCGTGCTGCCCCCTGACGCCGCGAGCTATCATGACGCGGCGGTGCTTGGCGACACGCGCTACACGTACGCGGTCGCCGCTCGGAAGGACGACGGATACTCGACTTTCGTCCACGTCAGCGCGACGGCGGCGACCGTGCCCCCCGCAGCGCCTACCGCAACACAGGCGGTGCCAAACACGAGCACCAGCATCGTTGTCTCGTGGACCGATCAGTCCTCCAACGAGGAAGGCTTCCGCGTCGAGGTTTCGACGGACGACGGCGCGACTTGGGCCACGCTGGGGACGACGAGCGCCCCGTCGTTTGTGCACGCCCCCGTAACCAGCGAGCTGCGGAAATGCTACCGCGCCGCGGCGTTCAACGGCATCGGCGAATCGGCTCTCTCGGCGGTCGCGTGCACCACGCCCCCCGCAGCTCCGACGGGCTTGACGGCGGCGCCGGCCGTCGAGTCCATCGTGCTCGAATGGACGGACAACTCGGGCGTCGAAAATGGCTACGAGGTCTGGCGGTTCTTCGATAACAGCGGCTGTTACTATTACTCCTACTACTACTGCTACAGCTTCTGGAGTCCGATCGCCAGCCTCCCGCCGAACACGACGACGTTCACGGATTCCGGCTTGGTCCCGGGGCAGTTCTACAACTATCTCGTTGTGGCCCTGAAGGACGGCGGGTACTCGGACTTCTCCAACGAGGCTGGCACGGTGCCCACCTCGGCACCGGCGCCGTCGCGGGCGCCGTGATCACCCCGAGTGGGGCCCGCCGCGCTGCTCGCGCCGCGGTCTGCCTGGGGCTGGCAGCGTGTGCCGATGAGCCGGTCGGGGCCGGTCGCACGCCGGCCCCGAACATCGAACGCGCGACAGTTGCCGCGAATCCGCACAATGTGCTGAGCGCGACGATCACGGCCAGCGTGCGAGACGCCGACAGTGTGGCCGCGAGCATCCACGCGCCGGTCAGCGGCGTCGCGAACGTATTGACACCGATCGTGCGCGTCTCCGGCGGCGGCGCGACGATTCCGCTCCTGGGCTTGCTGCCGGGCACGGCCTACACGTTGCGCGTCGTCGCCTACGGACCCGGGGGAACGGAGCTCGGCCCAGCGCTCCCATTCACGACCGGGATGCTCCCGGCCGATCTGCCGGCCTATGTCGCCACCGGACCAGAACCCTCCCCTGGCTTCGTGGCGTTCGCGGCGGGGAAATACGCGCTCGTCATCGACAACACCGGTCGTGTTGTCTGGTATCGCCACTTTCCGAACGGCGCCGGTCTGAACTTCATGGCGCAGCCGACCGGTCGATACGTCCTGCGCCCCCAGACGCCGGAAACCGGCGACCTCGAGCCCTGGGTCGAGATCGATCCGGTGGGAGAGATCGTCCGCACGCTCTCCTGCGCGTCGGGCCTGCAGCCGCGCCTCCACGACCTGCTGCTCGAGCCGGACGGCGCGTTCTGGATTCTATGCGACGAGACCCGCGTCATGGATCTCAGCGCCGAGGGCGGTGTCAGCGCGGCGCGCGTGACCGGCACGGTCGTACAGCATGTGGGCGCGGGGGGCGAGCTGTTGTTCCAGTGGAACCCGTTCGACCACTTCGACATCACCGATCTCGATCTCGCGGATCGCATCGGCCCGACGGTCAACTGGACGCACGGCAATGCGTTCGACTTCGATGCGGACGGCAATCTGCTGGTGTCGTTCCGCAGCCTGGCCGAAATCACGAAGATCGATGTGCGCACGGGGGCAGTCGTGTGGCGCATGGGTGGCCTCCGCAACGAGTTCAGCTTCGTGAACGCGCCGGTGCCGGCGTTCGCGCGCCAACACAGCGCGCGCGTGCCCAGGGGGGGAGAGCTGGTGCTGCTCGACAACCTCGGTGATCCGGCGGAGTCGCGCGCCGAGCGCTATCTGATCGACGAGGCGACGCGCACGGTCCAGCTGGCGCAGTCCTACGGCGCGGTCCCCGCCGTCGTGACGGAAATCGGTGGCAGCGTGCAGCCGATCGGCGGCGGTCGCACGCTCGTCTCGTTCGGCACTGCGGGCCGCGTCGAGGAGTACGACGCCGCGGGTCGGCTCGTATGGCGCATCGAGGGCAATCCCGGATACGTGTTCCGCGCGCAGCGCATTCGGTCCCTCTATCAGCCGGGGGTGGGCGACCCACGCTGAGGAGGTGCTTCTCTATGATAATCGGATCTCGCAGCTGGATCTGGCTCGCTGCAGTCCCGGCAGTTTGTGCGGCGTGCGGATCGGAGTCGATTCACCGCATCGCCGGCATCCCACAGGCAAGCCGCACCGCCGCCTTCAGCGAGTGGTCGAACCCCATCAGTCTCGGCGCGACGATCAACACCACGTTCAACGATCAGCAGGCCGCTCTCTCAAAGGACGGCCTCACGCTGTACTTCGCCTCCAATCGCCCCGGCACCGAGGGACCGGGTCCCAATGACATCTGGGTGTCCCATCGTGAGTGCCTCGACTGTCCCTGGTCAGCGCCGGTGAATCTCGGGCCGCCGGTCAACACGCCCAGCAATGATGCCTCCCCGCGCTGTCGCGGGACGGTCACTGGCTGTTCATCCTGTCGAATCGCCCCGGGTCCGTATCGAATGACATCTGGGTCGCCTGGCGCGAGAACGTCCATGATGACTTTGGGTGGGAAGCACCGGTCAATCTTGGGGCCGGGGTGAACACCGCCGGATTCGAAGGTGGCGCGAGTTACTTCGAGAACGACGACATCGGCGTGCCGCAGCTGTACTTCAATCACAATCCAGGCACCGGTTGGCCTCGGCGGAGACATCTACGTCAGCGAGCAGAACGCTGATGGGACGTTCGGGCCGGCTGCGCTGGTCGCCGAGCTGAGCACCTCGTTCACCGACCAGCGACCGGCAGTGGCTCACACTGGCCTCGCGATTTACTTCCACTCCGATCGGCCGGGCTCCGCCGGCCAGGACATTTGGCTGTCGACGCGGGAACGCGTGCTCGAGCCCTGGTCGACGCCCACCAACGTCGGCTCCCCGATCAGCACCGCCGCGGATGAACACTTCGCCTTGATCGTGTCCCAGGGCGACACCGAGTGGCTGTATTTCTCGCGGAACATGGCGACGCCGCCGGCCCTCGATTTCGACCTGTTCGTGAGCAAGCGGGTGCGCGCGAGGCCGGAATGACGGAACCGGCTAGCCGGGAACTCTCCGGATCGGAATCCGCACCCGCGTGCGCTCCCACGCGACGATCAGCTCGGTGCCGTTGTCCGAGACGGGGCCGAAGCGCAGCGTCAACGTCTCGACCGGCTCGGTGAGCGCCTCGGCGCGCGCCGTGCCGCTCCCGACGTCCTCCGCGCGCACCTGCTCGTTGATCGGAACCCCCCAGCGCTGCGCGGTACGGTTCAGGACGATCTGCCACGTCGTGTCGCTGGCGATGACGTACAGCGAATAGCTGCCCGGCTCGACGCGCACGCCGGCGATCTCGGCGGCGAAGGGCACATGGATCGTCGTGGCCTCGTTGGCGCCGAGTCGC
>JBOHSP010000291.1:0-8782 GCA_050733275.1 Gemmatimonadales bacterium | reverse complement strand
ACCGAGCCGGTGCTGCGCCGCCGCCGGCCCGCCGACGGCCGCATCGTGTGGGACTCCCCCGCCCGCATGGTCTACGACTTCATCCGCGCGCTCACGCGCCCGTACCCCGGCGCGTTCAGCACCTTGGGCGGCACGCGGTGGTGGATCTGGGCCGCGGCGCTCCCCGACTCTCCCCTCCTCCACCTGCGCGCCGCGCCCGGCGAGGTCGTCGGCCCGGTGATCTGCCCGGTGGAGGCCGCGTGCGGTCAGCTCGTCGCCTGCGCCCACGGCAGCGGCGTGATCCTGCTAGAGCTGGAAGACGCATCAGGTCGGAAGCTCATGGGGCGCGATTTGAGCGACCAGGAGTGGAGGGGCCTGCGGTGGGACAGCGGACCTCGAGGTGACGTCCCCCCTCTCCACGTTGTGGAGAGGGGGACAGGGGGTGAGGCATGAGGGGGTCAGGGGGTGAGGCATGAGGCGGGTGCTCGTCATCGCCGCGCACCCCGACGACGAGCTGCTCGGCTGCGGCGGGACGGTGGCGCTCCACACGCGGGCCGGCCACGAGGTGACGTCGGTGATCGTGTGCGAGGGCGAATCGCTGCGCTACGGCCAGAACTCCGTCGGCCAGGCCGATCACATCCGCCGCGCCGCCGCCACGCTCGGCGTGCGCGACGTGCGGCCGCTCGGGTTCCCCGACCAGCGCCTCGACACCATGCCGCTCACCGACATCATCACGCCGCTCGATCGCATCGTGAAGGATGTCCAACCCGCCGTCGTGTACTGCCAGTACGGCGGCGACATCAACCGCGATCACCAGCTGCTGTTCCAGGCGGCGCTCGTCGCCACCCGCCCGACCGCGTGCTGGGTGCGCGCCGTCTACGCGTTCGATACCGCGAGCAGCACGGAGTGGGCCTATCCGCGCACGTTCGCCGCCGATACGTGGGTGGACATCTCCGAGACGCTGGAGATCAAGCTCGCCGCGATGGCGTGCTACACGAGCGAGCTGCGCGAGTATCCGCATCCCCGGTCGCTCGAGGCGCTGCGCCATCGCGCCCGCGCCTGGGGCAACCAGCAATGCCTCGACGCCGCCGAAGTCTTCATGACCATCCGCCGCATTCATGCTGGCCAAACGCCTGCTTGACATCGCCGGCGCGGGGGTCGGGCTGACGCTCACCGCCCCGCTGCTCGCCGCCGCCGCGCTCGGCATCAAGCTCGCGGACCCCGCGGGGCCGGTCCTGTACCGCGCCCGCCGCGTCGGCCGGCTGGGGCGCCCCTTCACGATGTACAAGCTGCGCACCATGCGACACGGCTGTGCTGGAGGGCGTGGAGGTTCTGGAGGTTCTGGAGGTTCTGGAGGTTCCGAAGAAGGTGAACCGGGGCCGCGGGGGCCACGGATTACAGGTGCCCGCGACGCGCGTGTGTTCCCGTTCGGCCGGTTCCTGCGGCGCACCAAGATCGACGAGCTGCCCCAGCTCTTCAACGTGCTGCGCGGCGACATGTCGCTCGTGGGCCCGCGGCCCGAGGACCCGGAGATCGTGCAGCGCCATTACCGGGCCGAGCACTACGAGACGCTCGTCGTGCGGCCCGGGCTCGCCAGTCCCGGCAGCCTCTACCAGTTCGTCCACGGCGACGCCCTGCTGGGCCGCGATCCCGAGACCGGCTACGTGACCAAGGTCCTCAACACGAAGCTCGCACTGGACCTGGTGTACGTGCGCCGGCCGTCGCTGCGCCGCGACCTCGCCATCATCGGGCGCACCCTGTGGGCGATCGGCTCCGTGGTCGTGGGCAAGCGCGGCTTCCGGGCGCTGCCCGAGATGCCGGAAGCGCGGCGCATCCTCGCCGAGAGCCGCAGATCACCTGAAACGCAGATGAGACACCGATGATGACGGTTCGCGAGGCGAGCAGCGCTGAGGTGGCGGGTTGGGATGAGATCGTGCGGCGCTTTCCCAACCATCGCCTGCCGCAGACGCGGCCCTGGATCGAGGCGCTGGCCGCCAGCGGCTGCGGCGAGCCGCTGTTCCTGGTGCTCGAGACCGAGGCCGGACTCGCCGGCTGCCTGCCCGGCCTCACCCGCACGATGGCGGGCGGCCGGCTGCGGCTGTTCGGCTCGCCGCTCGCGGGATGGCAGACCGTGAGCCTCGGTCCGGCCTTCGACCCCGCCGCCTTCTCGACGGCGGACTTCGCGGCGGCGCTGCCGGCCTATCTCGCGGAGGATCACGGCATCGACTACATCGAGCTGCTCCACCACGGGCTCGACGCCGCCGCGATGCGGGACGCGGGCTTTACCGGCGAGGCGGTGTACACCTGCCGCGCGCCGCTCGTCCCCGGCGACCCCGCGCGCACGCTCAAGCAGCTCAAGGACAGCGCCCGCCGCAACGTGCGGCGCGCGGAGCGCCTCGGTCTCGAGGTGCGGTTCGAGACCGACGAGCGGTTCGTCGACGAGCATTACGCGCAGCTCCGCGAGGTGTATCGGCGCGGCGGCTACAGCGTCCCCTTCCCCAAGGCGCGCGTGCTCGCGGTGTTCCGGCGGCTGCGCGACGCCGGGAATCTGCTCGCCCTCTCAGTCTCCCTGCCCGGCGGCGGCGTCCCCATCGCCACCGGGATGTTCTTCGTCGGGGGCCGGGAGCTGCTGCTGTGGATGTGGGCGCACCGCGAGCGCTATCGCTGGTACCGGCCCACGGAGCTCATGACGTGGACGGCGATGCGCCGCGCGGTGGAGCTGGGCTGCGACTCGTTCGACCTCATGGGCCGCGGCGATTTCAAGGCGAAGTTCGGCGCGCAGCCGGACGGATCGAAGATGCGGTGGCAGTGGGGCCGGCGGCCCTGGCTGCTGCCCGCGCGGCGCCTCGCCGAGCGCGGCTACCGGGCCCAGCAGGCGGTGCGCGGCCGGACGGCGCGGATCGGGCGATCGGCACTCGCTCACCTGCGTCGCACGGCGCGCGCCGATGCGCTGGTTTTAGGCGACATCGATCTGGTGCGGGCGCTGGGTCTCGCGGGCGTGCGCTCGGCGGTGCTGGCGCCTCCGCACTCGCCGGCGCGCTACTCCCGGCACGTCCGCGCCGCCCTCCCCTGGCACGACGCCTGGGAGCGGCCGGAGGAGCTGGTGGAGTCGCTGGTCGCGTTCGGCCAGGCGCAGCCCGAGCCTCCCGCGCTGTTCTATCAGGAAGACCGCACGCTGCTCCTCGTGTCGCGCTACCGCGAGCGGCTGGCCCAGGCGTTCCGCTTCGTCGTCCCCGACGCCGAGCTGGTCGAGCAGCTGGTGGACAAGGCGCGCTTCCAGGAGCTGGCCGCGCGCCTCGCCCTGCCGGTGCCGCCGGCGCGCCTCATCCGGCCGGGCGAGGAGCCGCCGCCCACGGCGGACGATTTCCCGCTCGCGTTCCCCATCGTGCTGAAGCCCGTGACTCGCCGGCCGTCGCGCTGGGAGCCGGTCGCCGGCGCGGGCAAGGCGCGCGCGGTCGCCGGCCTCACGGAGCTGCGCGCGCTGTGGCCGCGGCTCGCGGCCGCGCAGCTCCCGGTGATCGCGCAGCAGCTGATTCCGGGCGCCGAGCACCTGATCGAGAGCTACCACGTGTACGTGGACGGGCGCGGCGCCATCGCCGGGGAGTTCACGGGCCGCAAGATCCGCACGTGGCCGCCCGCTTACGGTGACAGCAGCGCGCTCGAGACGACCGCCGCGTCCGATGTGCTGGAGCTGGGGCGCGCGCTGGTCGCGCGCCTGGCCTTGCGCGGCGTGGCGAAGCTCGATTTCAAACGCGGCGCGGGCGGCGCGCTGCATCTCCTCGAAGTGAATCCACGCTTCAATCTGTGGCATCATCTCGGGGCAGCGGCGGGAATTAATCTCCCCGCCCTCGTCTGTGCCGATCTCACCGGCCGCGCGCGGCCCGCGGCCGCGATGGCGCGCCCCGGCGTGCACTGGTGCAAACCCTGGAAGGATGCGCCGGCCGCGCGGGCCGTCGGCATGTCCCTTGCCACATGGCTCGCGTGGGCGTGGCGCTGTGAAGCGAAAAGCGGCGCCGCCTGGGACGACCCGCTGCCTCTGCTCGGGGCGAGTCTGCGGCGAGGGCTCATCGCCGTCCGTCACCGGATCGCCCCACGGGAGCTTCCACTGCCGCTACACGTTCCAACAAGGAGTGATGTATGACGTCCGCCTCTCGGTTCAACTGGAGCGCCATCGTGACGCTCGCCGCGCTCGCTACGCTGGGCATCGCCGCGGCGTGTAAAGACGGCAGTGGTCCGCCGCGCCCGCCTCCCCCGCCGCCCCCGCCGCCGGTGAGCCCGCCGAGCAATCTGACGGTGACCCCGATCTCCGAAGCGCAGATCGACGTCTCCTGGACCGACAACTCGAGCAACGAGGCGGGGTTCAAGGTCGAGAGCTGCAGCGGCGCGTCGTGCGCGAACTTCAGCGAAGTCGGCACCGTCGCGACGAACGTGACCACGTTCTCGCACACCGGTCTCGCCGCCAACACCGATTACAGCTATCGGGTGCGGGCGCATGCCGATGTCGGAATGTCCGACTACAGCAATACGGCGTCGGGCAAGACGCTGCAGCCCGACTCGCAGCCGACGCCCACCGCGGCGCCGATCCTCGTGGGCGCGGGAGAGATCACGAGCTGCGCGAGCACCGTCGGGCCGGCGTCGACCGCCACGCTGATCGAGGGGATGTTGTCGGACACGAACGTCACCGTCTTCACGGCCGGCCACAATCTCGACGACGTCACGCCGGGGACCACGTATGCCGCGTGCTTCGACCCCACCTGGGGGCAGTTCAAGGACCGAACGTTCTACGCCATCGGCAACAATGACTACGCGGGCGGTCGCGGGGTGGCCGGCGTGTTCGGCTACTTCGGCGACCGGGCGGGCCCGGCGGGGAAAGGCTGGCACAGCTTCGATCGCGGGAACTGGCACATCGTGGTGCTCAACACGGCGACGTGGGACTTCGGCAACGCGCAAATGATGGCCGGGTCGGAGCAGGTCAACTGGCTGATCAACGATCTCCAGCAGACCCAGCAGCCGTGCATCATGGCGATCTCGTGGGAGCGGCGCTTCTACTCGAGCACCGGCACCTGGCATCGGCAAGGCAACCTGGACGCCATCTGGGACGCGCTCTACGCGGCCGGTGCGGATGTGTTCGTGGGCGCGAAAGATCACTACTACGAGCGGTACGCCCCCTCGGATCCTGTAGGCAACATCGATCCGGCGCGCGGGATCCGGCAGTTCATCGTCGGGACGGGCGGACGCACCCTGCACGGCCTGGCGAACCCGGCGCCCAACGTCGAAGTGCGCGACCGGACTACCTGGGGCGTCGTGAAGTTCACGCTCGATCCGGCCAGCTACACGTGGGAGTTCGTCCCCACGACCGCCGGCGGTTTCACCGACAGTGGCACGACCGACTGCCACTAACCGTGGCTTCCCGAGGCTCCGGCGCGGCACCGGCCGGAGCCTCGAGCCGCTGTACCCATCAGCCCTATGACCTCGCGACGGTTTGGCGTCTTGATTCTGGTATTTCTGTCAGGCACCTGCGGCGAGGGAGTCGGTCCCAACGAGCCGCCGGTCGCGGATCCGGGAGGGCCGTACGCCACCGTCCAGGGGGAGATCACCTTCGACGGCAGCGCCTCCTCGGATCCCGACGGCGACCTTCCCCTGACCTACACCTGGGACTTCGGCGACGGCGCGAGCGGCACCGGCCCGCAGCCCCTCCACGCCTATGCCGCCGTCGGCACGTACAGCGTGCGGCTCACGGTGCGCGACGCGAAAGACGTCGCGAGCGAACCGGCCACCACCACCGCGCAGGTGCAAAACGTGGGACCGGTGGTGGACGCCGGAGAGCCGGGGACCGCGCCCGCCGGCGCGCCGTACCGGCTCGGGATCCTGTTCAACGACGCAGCGAGCAGCGCCTGGACCTACACCATCGCGTGGGGCGATGGCGAGCAGGTCTCCGGCACGCACACCAGCGCGGGCGGCATCATCGCGACGCACGCCTACGCCCGCGAAGCCCGCTACGACATTCGCGTCACCGTCGCCGACCCGTTCGGCGCGATCGGACGCGACAGCACCGCCGTCACCATCACCGCGCCGGTGCTGCTCCTCGCCGGCGACATCGGCGACTGCCAGCGCGTTGGCGACGATCAGACCGCCACCATCCTCGATGGGCAGGACGGCGTCGTCATGCCGCTCGGGGACAACGCGTACCTCAACGGCACGATCGAGGAATATCGCGACTGCTATGACCCGACCTGGGGCCGGCACAAGGATCGCACCAGGCCCGCGGCGGGCAATCACGACTACAATACGCCGAACGCCGCGGGCTATTTCGCCTATTTCGGCGCGGCCGCCGGCGATCCCGACAAGGGCTACTACGCCTTCACGGTCGGCACGTGGCGCGTCCTGGTGGTGAATACCGGGCCCGACCGTCCGGTGCTGCTCGCAGCCGGCTCCGCCCAGGAGCAGTGGCTGCGCGCCGAGCTCGCCGCCGCCACGCAGGATTGCGTGCTCGCCGTCTGGCATCATCCCCGCTTCTCGATGACGCTCGACCGTGACCCGCAGCGGCCCGCGGTGAAGCCGCTGTGGGACGCCCTCTACGAGTACGGCGCGGATCTGGTGGTGAACGGCCATGACCACAACTACCAGCGCTATGCGCCACAGCGGCCCGATGGGACGGCGGATCCGCAGTTCGGCATCCCCCAGATCACCGTCGGGACGGGCGGCGGCGAGGGCCTGTACGCCTTCGGCGAGCCCATACCGAACGTCGCGGCCTTCGACAACGAGACGTGGGGCGTGCTCAAGCTGACGCTGCGCCCCGGCGCTTACGACTGGCGGTTTCTGCCCGTAGAGGGCCGGACATTCACCGATGCGGGCTCTGGAACCTGCCACGGCCGTCCCTGACGGCGGGCAATTGACACGAGGAGATGTGTGTGACGATCGGCCGTGCCTTGGTGCTCCTCGGCGTGCTGGGGGTGGCGTGCATGGATCAGGTGACGCCCCCGCCACCGCCGCCCCCGCCCGCCCCGCCCCCGCCCCCGCCCAACCAGCCTCCGGTGGCCGTGGTCGGCGGTCCGTATGCCACGAGCGAGGGCACGGTGCAGTTCGACGGCAGCGGGTCCTCCGACCCCGACGGCCACGTGCCGCTCACGTTCCGCTGGGCGTTCGGCGACGGCGCGACGGGTAACGGGCCGCAGCCCACACACACCTATCAAACCAACGGCACCTACAACGTCGCGCTCACGGTGACCGACGCGCTGGGGCTGGCCGGCGACCCGGCGGCCACCACCGCGCTGGTCACTCGGCCCGAGCCGGATGCCGTGGTCTTCAGCGGTGCGGGGAACATCGCGAGCAGCCTCGCGAACTGTCCGACCAGCCGGGAACGCGCGACGGCGGCCCTGCTCGACGGCCTCCCGGGGTTCGTGTTCACCGCGGGCGACAACGTCACCCACGGCACGGCGCAGGACTACGCCCAGTGCTACGAGCCGACGTGGGGGCGGCACAAGGCGCGCACCTACGCCGTGCTCGGCAACCACGAGTACAGCACGGGCGACGCCGGAGCCTCGTTCGACTACTTCGGCGATCGCATCGGGCCGCGCGACAAGGGCTACTACAGCGTCGACCTCGGCACGTGGCACGTCATCGTGCTGAACGACAACATCCGCGAGTGGCTGGCTGCCGGCTCCGAGCAGCTGCGCTGGCTCAGCTCCGACCTCCAGGAATCGGGCACGCTCTGCACGCTCGCGCTGTGGCACACGCCGCTGTTCGTCTCGTCGCAGGATCCGAACTACCGCACCAACGGCGAACGGCGGCCGATCTGGGACATCCTGTACCGCGAGGGCGTGGACGTCGTGGTGAACGGGCAGCAGCACCACTACGAGCGCTTCCGCCCCCTCACCCCCGCCGGCGCCGTGGATCTCGAGCGCGGCATCCGGCAGTTCAACGTCGGAACGGGCGGCGAGAGCACCGACCTGCCGACCGCGATCCACCCGGACAGTGAGGTGCAGGGCGACGCCTTCGGCGTACTGCAGCTCACGCTGCGCGCGGGCGGCTACGACTGGGAGTTCCTGCCCATTGCGGGCGCCAGCTTCCGCGACGCGGGGTCGGGCACGTGTCACTGACGCTGGTGCCGCGGTCCGCGCCGCCGCGCGCCGCGCCGCCCGTCCCGGCCGCGGGGTCGCTCGCGGCGCTGCTGGGCGAAGCCCTGGAGCGGCGGGGCGTTCCCTACTGCCAGTGGAAAGGCCACGGCCGCCGCGAGCGCTGGGAGAGCGGCCGCGGCGACATCGACCTGCTCGTGGATCGGTCCGCCTGGGCGGAGTTCACCGCGGTGCTCGGCGGCCTGGGATTCAAGCTCGCGCTGCCCCCGCCGGGCCGCGAAGCGGCCGGCGTCGTCCATTACTACGGGCTCGATGAGCGCTGCGGCACGCTCGTGCACGTGCACGCGTACGCGCGGCTCGCGATCGGGCTGCCGTGGCGCACACACTACCGGCTGCCGCTGGAGGACGCGCTCGTCGATTCCGCCACCCCCCAGCCCGGCGCGGTCTTCAAGACGCCGGCGCCCGAGCTGGAGGTCATCGTGCTGGTGCTGCGCCACACGGTGCGGCACACGCTGCGCGACCTGCTGCGGCGCCGGCGGCCGCGCTGGCTGTGCGGCGCGGAGGCCGACGTCGACCGCGCCGCGGAGCGCGTGTCGCGCGCCGCGCTGGTGGCGGCCCTGCACCGCTACCTCCCCGAGGTGACGCTCGGCGTGTTCGAGCGCTGCCGCGACGCGCTGCGCCCCGACTGCGCCCCGCTGCGGCGCTGGCTGGCGCGCCGGGCGCTGGGC
>JBOHSP010000290.1:0-22083 GCA_050733275.1 Gemmatimonadales bacterium | reverse complement strand
GTGCCCCTCGGCACCAAGCAGATCACCGACTACGGCGTATCGCTGATCGACGCCCCCGGGGCCTGGGCGCTTGGTTTTCGCGGCCAGGGCGTCAAGGTGGGCATCTTCGATTCGGGAATCGACGTCGACCACCCCGATCTCACCGTCGCGGGGGGCGTCGACCTCGTCGGTGACGGCAACGGCCTCGACGACTGCAACGGGCACGGCACCCACGTGGCGGGCATCGTCGCGGCCCGGGACGGCAGCCGGCACACCGTCGGCATCGCGCCCGACGCGCTGCTCTACTCGATGCGCTTCGCCGACTGTGCGTGGGCGGGCGCGACCCTCGCCAAGATGATCCAGGGCGTCGAGTGGGCCATCGACAACGGCATGGACGTCGTGAACATGTCGTTCGGCTTCGGGGTGGCGGGTGTTGTTTCGTCGCCCGCCTCCCCTAGTCAGGCCGCCGAGGACGCCTTCGCGGCCGCGTACCAGCGCGGCATCGTTCTGATCGCCGCGTCAGGGAACAGTAGCACGCCGTACGTCGGGTTCCCCGCCGGCTACGAGACCGTAGTCGCGGTGGGCGCGACGGATGACGCGGACAACCTCGCGACGTTCTCGCAGTGGGGGGAGGACCAGGAGCTCACGGCGCCCGGGGTGAACAACCTGTCGTCCTACCTCGCCGGCCAGGGGCTGAACACCACGCTTACCGTTCCCACGGACAATGACCGCGAGCTGGACGCGATCACTCTGGTCTTCGGCGGGATGACGAAGAAGCAGGGGATCACGACCGACGCGGTCTACGCCGGTTTTGGGACCGCCATGGAGTTCGCGGACGTCGATTGCGCGAGGCGCACGGCCGTGATCAGCCGCGGCGGCCCGACGTTCGCCGAGAAGGTGCAGGCCGCGATGGATGCCGGCTGCGTGGCGGCGATCATTCACAACCATACGCCCGGGAATTTCAACGGCACGCTGGGGGCGGAGACCACCACGGACGGCCGGCCGTGGATCCCGGCGGTGTCGATCTCGTTGGAGGACGGGCTGTACCTGAAGGACCAGATCGCGGCGCGGCCGACGCGCACCACGCTGACCAACGCGCCCGGGAACCTCGCGATTTTCAGCGGCACGTCGATGGCGTCGCCGCATGCCGCCGGCGTCGCGGCGCTGGTGCTGAGTCGCAACCCGACGCTCTCGCCGGACCAGGTGCGCGCCGTCATGCGCGCGAGCAGCGTGGACCTCGGCGCGGCCGGCCGGGATCCCCTGTTCGGGTACGGGCGCGTCCACGCCCGCCAGGCAGTCGAGCAGACGCCCTAGCCGTCGGCACCCGCCGACCGCGGCACTACGCCGATCTCGCGGGTTGCCGCGGGGTCGGCGTATTGTATGCGGGACGCGACGCGGTATCTTTCCGCGCCGTCACCCCAACGGCGGATACCCATGCGTTCTCGCACTTCCAGTACCGCGGCGCTGCTCCTCGGCGCCGCGCTCGCGTTTTCCCCGACCCTCGGCGCCCAGCAGCCCGCCGGCCAGCCGATCGCCCCCGCCAAGCGGGCCGTGATCGTCCGGTTTCTCGAGCTGACCGGCGCCGCCCAGCTTTCCCTGCAGGCGATGGAAACGATGGTGCCCGTGCAGCGCACGGCGAACCCGGAAATTCCGGGCATCTTCTGGGACGTGTTCCTCGCTCGCGCGCGGCGCGACGTTGGCATGCTGATCGATTCCCTCGTGCCCATCTACAATGCGCACTTCAGCCAGGAGCAGATGGAGGAGCTGGTCCGCTTTCAGGAAAGCACCATCGGCCAGCACCTGACGAAGGTGCAGCCGCTGATCACGCAGGCCAGTATGCAGGCCGGTCAGCGCTGGGGCGCCGAGATGGGCCGCCAGGTGGCGGAAAGTCTGTCCGCCGCCGGGGTGACGTTTCCGAACTGACGGAGTGCGTTGCGCTTCGACTTTTCACAGGAGAGGCAGATGACCGCATTGTCGGCGCTGTGGCTTCCGATCCTGCTGTCCGCCGTCCTGGTGTTCGTCGTGAGCTCCGCGATTCACATGCTGCCGCTGTGGCACAAGAACGATTATCCCAAGATGGAGCAGGAAGCGCAGGTCATGGACGCCTTGCGCCCGTTGGGCATTCGGCCGGGCGACTACATGATGCCGCGCGCGGCGAGCATGGCGGAAGTGAAGTCGGTGACGTTTCAGGAGCGCCGGCGCCGGGGGCCGGCCATGATCGTGACGGTGCTGCCGCCTGGCCCGACCGCAATGGGGAAGAGCCTGACGCTGTGGTTCCTGTATTCGGTCGTGATCAGCCTCTTCGCCGCCTACGTCGCCGGCCGGGCCCTCCCGCCGGGGGCTGAGTATCTCACGGTCTTCCGGTTCGCCGGTGTGACCGCGTTTCTGGGCTACGCGGCCGCGCTGTGGCAAATGTCCATCTGGTACGCCCGATCGTTGCGCATGACGGTCCTCTCGACGATCGATGGTCTCATCTACGCGCTGGCGACGGCGGGGGTATTCGGCTGGCTGTGGCCGGGCATCTGATCCCACCCGTCCTCTGTTACCACCGCATCGGCGGCCCGCTCGAGCTCGGCGTCACTCGGGTGGGCCGCGGGGTTTTCGCGCGTCAGATGACGGCCCTGGCGCGGGCCGGTTGGCGCACGCTCGCGCTGGAAGAATTCGCGCATCGCGTTGCGGGCGTAGGGTCGCGTGATTCGGTAGGGGCACGGCATGCCGTGCCCATACACAACGGCCACGTGCCCCTACACAACGGCCGCGCACCGCGCACGTTTTTGCTGACCTTCGACGACGGCTACGCCACCCTCGCCGAGGCCGCCTATCCGATCCTGCGCGACCTCGGCTTCACCGCGACCACGTTTCTCATCACGGATTACGTCGGCCGCGAGAACACTTGGGATGCGCGCTACACCTGGCGGCGGTTGCGGCATCTCGACTGGCCGGCCATCGAGCACTGGCAGGAGCGCGGATTCGCGTTCGGCTCTCACGGCGCGACACACCGGCGCCTCACGTGGCTGCCGGACGCGGCCGTGCGCGACGACCTGGCGCGCGCTCGCCGCACCCTGATCAGCCGGCTCGGGCCCGAGGCCGGCCGCGCCGTCGCCTATCCCTTCGGCGCGGCAGATGGCCGCATCGCGGGAATCGCGCGGGACGTGGGCCACGACGTCGGGTTTGGCGCGGTGAACGGCAACGGGGGCAAACTCGAGCTGCCTCGCGTGCCGGTGTATCTGTGGGACGCCGCCGCGATCCCGCTGGGTCTGCGTGCCGACTCCCTCGGCGCGGTCGGGAAATTCGTGGCACACGTGGCGAATCGGTGTGCGGTGGGAACGACGATAATGCGGGGGCTCGGGGCGAGCCCCTAAATAAAGAACCGTGCCGCCACCGGAATCAGCTGCGGATGCCGCACCAGCGCATGCGCGAAGATCCTCCCCAGCGTGCGCTTCTCCACGGGGATTCCGTTCACCGTCCGCGCCAGGCCGTTAAAGAAGGCGTCATCCAAATTCTCGAGCGCCTGCTTGATGCGGTAGTACGTGAGGTGGTCCTCGCCGAGCATGTCCATCCATGCCTGGTGGTACGCCGCCAGTCGGCGCTCGCCCGTATCGCGCTCGCGGATCGCGGCCGCCGCGGTGGTGCCCGCGAGCCGTCCCGCTTTCATGGCGTTCACGATGCCGCCGCCCGACAGCGGGTTGATCATGTGGGCGGCGTCGCCCGCGATCAGCACGCCGTCGGCGTGGGTGCGCTTGATGGTCGTGTGCACGATCACGCCGCCGACGGTGTAGCCGATGCGGGCGGACGCGGGAAACCGGCGCTCCACCCAGGCGTCGAGGTACTGGCGGGCATTGCGGCCGTCGGCCTTGAGCGCCA
Organism: Gemmatimonadales bacterium; assembly: GCA_050733275.1. Lineage (GTDB taxonomy): Bacteria > Gemmatimonadota > Gemmatimonadetes > Gemmatimonadales > GWC2-71-9 > 20CM-2-65-7. The sequence continues at coordinate 18,240 of JBOHSP010000290.1, read as the reverse complement.
CCAGGCCGAGCCCGACGTTCGCGACGCCGGGGGCCTTCGGAAAGATCCACGCGTAGCCGCCCGGCGCGATGCGGTCGCCGAACTGGAGATAGATCGCGTCCGGATCGCAGGCGATCCCCTGGAGCACGTACTGCGCGCACGACTCCATGTCGCGCGCCGGCACGCGCGTATCGAGGCCCGCCCAGCGGCCGACCATCGTCTCCACGCCGTCGGCGCCGATCACGACCCGCGCGCGATACACCTCCGCGGCTCCCCGGCTGCGCACACGGACGTCCCAGCGGCCGTCGGCGCGCGCCATCCCGGTCGCTTCCGTGCCGACGAGGACCTCGGCACCCACGGCGCGCGCCTCGGCGGCGAGATGGGCATCGAAGCGCGTGCGGTCGAGGATCCAGCCCACGTCCCGCTCGGCCACTTTCACCTCGGTGTCATCGGGAGCGAGGAAGATCACGCGCGTGATCTTGCGGGCGGCCCAATCCGCGCCCTCGGGCCTCGCGAACTCGCGCAGCCCGGCATCGCCCACGCCCTCGGCGCAGCGCACCGGCGTGCCCACGGCGCGGTCGCGCTCGAGCAGCACCACGTCCAGTTCCGGCGCCGCGCGCTTCGCGTGCCAGGCCGCCACGGCGCCCGCCGGGCCCGCGCCGACGACGAGGACGTCCACGTCAGGCATACGCGACCATGCGGAGTGCACCGACGGGACAGGGCGCGATACACTTCTCGCATCCGGTGCACGCGCCGGAATCGACGGCGAGCACGTTCGAGTCGAGGGTGATCGCGGCGGGCGGACAGAGGGGGAGACACAGCCCGCAGCGGTCGCAGACCGCGAGATCTACGACCGCGATGGTGGCCGGCGTCACGCGACGCATGGTCGGTAGCGTAGCCGCGCGCCCCCCGAGCGTCAAGCTTCATCCTTGCTTGGGGTTACGCATTTCATTAGCTTCAGCCGTTCGTTGACGCGCCCGCGCGCGCGCGCGCCCGCCTCACCCTTTTTCATCGACTGCCTACGTGCCGCCACGCTGGCCGAATTTCAAAATGGGTTCGTGGAGCCCGGCGAATGAGATCGCTGTGGACCTCGGCACCGCCAACACGCTTGTCTACGTCCGCGGCGAAGGGATCGTGCTCAACGAGCCGTCGGTCGTCGCCATCGAGAAGGCGACCGGCAAGGTCAAGGGGATCGGGCTGGAGGCGAAGCGCATGCTGGGCCGCACGCCCGACGGCGTGCTCGCCGTGCGGCCGCTCAAGGACGGCGTGATCGCCGACTTCGACGTCACCGAGAAGATGCTGCGCTTCTTCCTCAAGACGATCATCGACCGCCATCTGTTCCGCGTCCGACCCAAGGTGATCGTGTGCGTGCCCAGCGGCATCACGGAGGTGGAGAAGCGCGCGGTGCGCGACTCGGCGCAGTCGGCCGGGGCGAAGGAAGTCTACATGGTGGCCGAGCCGATGGCCGCGGCCATCGGCGTGGGACTCCCCGTCGAGACGCCCACCGGCAACATGGTCATCGACATCGGCGGCGGCACGACCGAGATTGCGGTCATCGCGCTGTCGGGCATCGTGTCCGACACGTCGATCCGCACCGGCGGCGACGAGCTGGATCAGGCGATCGTGCAGTTCATGCGGAAGAACTACAACCTGCTCATCGGCGAGCCCACGGCCGAGCAGATCAAGATCCAGATTGGCTCGGCGGCTCCCGTCGGCGAAGAGCGGGAGATGGAGGTCAAGGGGCGCGACCTCGTGTCCGGGATCCCGAAGATCGTGCGCGTGCACTCGAGCGAGATCCGCGAGGCGGTGCAGGAGCCGATCCAGCAGATCGTCGACGCCGTGCGCCGCGCGCTGGAGATCACGCCGCCCGAGCTGGCATCGGACATCGTCGATCGCGGCATCGTGATGACGGGGGGTGGCGCGATGATCCGCGGCCTCGACCTGCTGTTGCAGCAAGAGACGGGGCTGCCGATTCATCTGGATGAGGACCCCATGACCTGCGTGGTGCGCGGGGCGGGGCGGATTCTCGACGCCCCGGAGAAATACCGCAACGTCCTGACCACCTAGCATCATGGCGATCGGCTCGGATCGCTACGCCTCCCGCAACGACACGCTGATGTTCCTGGCGTGCGTGGGGCTTTCCGTGGCCGCGCTCAGCCTGCCCGATCAATGGCGCGACCCGCTGGCGCAGGGCCTGCGCCAGACGGTGCTCGCGCCCTTCCTGCTGCTGCAGCGCCAGACCGAGCTGCTCGCCGCGGCGCGGGCCCGCTACGACGAGGTGGTGTCGCAGCGCGACTCGGCGGTGTTGGCCGCGACGTTCCTGCCGGAGCTGCGCAACGAAAACGCGCGGCTCCGCCGCCTGCTCGGCCTGGGGGCCCGCCTCGGCTGGGGCTACGTCCCGGCGGAAGTGCTGCACCAACCGGAGCCGACCAATCCCTTGAGCTTCGTCGTCTCAGCCGGCCGCCGCGACGGCGTGCGGCCTCTGGCCGGCGTCGTCAGCCCCGAAGGCCTGGTGGGCCTGGTGTCGACCGTCGACGAGCTGACCAGCGTCGTGATCAGCTGGGCGCATCCCGAGTTCCGCGCCAGCGCCATCGCCGCGGACGGCGGCGTGGTCGGCATCGTGGCGCCCCACGGCGCCGCCGGGCCGGGCGTGTGGCTGCTCGAGCTGCGGGGCGTGCTCTACCGCCAGCAGGTCCCGGAAGGCACGGTGATCCACACCTCCGGCCTCGGCGGCGTGTTCCCGCGCGGCATCCCCATCGGCGTCGTGATCGGTCTGGCCAGCGAGGCGGAGGGCTGGGGGCGGACCTACCTGGTGCGCCCGGGCGTACACCCGGCCGCGCTGTCGCACGTCATGATTCTCACGGCGCGGCGCTCCACGGCCGCGGTTTGGACGCCGCAGCAACGCGACGGCGAGGACGAAACGATTCCGTGAGACGCACCGACCGCTACCGCTACCCCGTCATCATAACGCTGCTCGTGCTGCTGCAGTTCACAGTGCGGGGACGGCTGGGCGGGGATCGCGTGGCGCCCGACTTTCTGCTGCTCGCCCTGCTGATCTACACGATCCGCGCCGAGCCCGGACCCAGCGCGGGCGCCGGCTTCATCATCGGCCTGCTGCGGGACGCGCTCACGCCCGCGAGCTTCGGCGCGGGCGCCCTCGCCCACACCCTGGTGGGATTCTTCTCGTCCTGGGCCAAGGCGATCTTCTTCGCCGAGCACGCCTTCGTGAAGGCGTGCCTCTTCTTCGCCGGCACGTGGCTGCGCAACCTCATCGTGCTGCTCGCCTCCGGCCGGTTGGGCGGCGCCCAGCTCGGCTGGGAGCTGCTTGTCTGGTCGCCGCTCCAGGGGCTGACGACGGCGCTCGTGGGGGTGTGCGTGCTGTGGTTCTTCCGCGGCTGGCTGTCGCCCCGGCGGAGCATGGCGTGAACGCCTTTCACCCCCATCAGCTCGACCGGCGCCTTGGTGCGGCGCGCATGGTGCTGTGGGCGGTGCTCGGCATCCTCGTGCTCGCGTTCTTCCGCACCCAAATCCTGGGGTACGGCAAATACCAGTTGCAGTCGCAGACGAACCGGCTGCGGCCCATCCCGTTGCCCGCGCCCCGCGGCAACATCTACGACCGCCACGGCCACATCCTGGCGGAGAACGTGCCGGGCTACACCGTGTCGATGCTGCCGGGGCCCGCGGCGCAGATGCGCGCGACGCTGGCGCGCATCGCGCCCATCGCCGGACTGGACAGCGCCGACATCGATGGCGTACTGGAGCGGGCTGCGCGCGCGCCCTACCAGCCGGCGCTGGTGCTGGGGGACGCACCCTTCGCGGTCGTGTCGGCGCTCGAGGAGCGGCGCGTCGAGATCCCCGGTCTCCTCATCCAGAGCGAGCCCAAGCGCTCCTACCCCGACTCGACGATCATCGCGCATCTCGTCGGCTATGTGGGGGAAGTCACGGAGGCGGAGCGCGCCACGCAGCGGTTCGCGTCGGTGCGCCTCGGCGGGCTCGTGGGGAAAGACGGCCTCGAGCGGGAGTACGACGACACGCTGCGCGGCGAGGAAGGGGTGCGGTTCGTGGAGGTGAGTGCGCGCGGCCAGCTCGTGCGCGAGGGGGATCCGGCCGCCACTCTGCAGCCGGTGCCGGGCGCGGACCTCCATACCAGCATCGATCTCGAGCTGCAGCGCTACATCGCCGAAATCTTCCCGGCGGGCGAGCGGGGCGCCGTGCTCGCCATGAATCCCAATACGGGCGAGATCCTCGCGCTGTACAGCTCGCCGAGCTTCGATCCCAACGCCTTCGTCGGCGGCATTCCCGCGCCCTACTGGCGCTCGCTCAGCGAGAATCCCGCCAAGCCGCTGCTCGACCGCGTGATCCAGGCGCGCTACCCCCCCGGCTCCACCTGGAAGCTCGCCATCGCCGCGATGGCGCTGAAGCGCGGCATCGCGGGCTTCCGGACCCGCATGCAGATCCCCTGCCGCGGGGGCCTGCAGTACGGCAACCGGTTCTTCCGCTGCTGGAAAGCGGAAGGCCACGGCGACCTGACGCTCACCGAGGCCATCGCCCAAAGCTGCGACGTCTACTTCTACCAGCTCGGTATCAAGCTGGGGGTGTCGTCGCTGCTCGAGGACGGGAACGCCTGGGGCTTCCGCGGCCGCACCGGCGTCGACCTGCCCGGTGAGATCCCGTCCGAGTATCCGACCGGGCCCGAGTACTACGACCGGCTGTACGGCCCGCGCCGCTGGACTTCGGCCGTGGCCCTCAATCTGGCGATCGGCCAGGGCGAGAACGCGCAGACGTTGATCAACATGGTGCGCCTGTATCAGCAGCTCGCGAGCGACGGCCGCATGCGCATCCCCTTCGTGGTGCGGCCCGACCCCGAGGCGCGGCGCGCGGCCGCGTCGGTCTCGCTCGAGTTGTCGCCCGAGCAGCTGGTGGGGCTGCGCCACGCCATGGTCGCCGTCGTGGAGCGGGGCACGGCGCGGGGCTCGCGCCTGGAGATGCTCACCATCGCGGGGAAGACCGCGACGTCGCAGAACCCACACGGCCCCGACCATGGCTGGTTCATCGGGTTCGGCCCGGCGGCAAAGCCGGAGATCGTGGTCGGCGCGGTCATCGAATTCGCCGAGCATGGGTCCAGCGTCGCGCCGCTCGTCTCGCGCATGATCGCGCGCTATCTCGGGCTCGACGAGATGCGCGCCAGGGGGCTGCGCGTCGAAGTGCCCGCCGACTCGGCGCCCGAGCCGTTCGTCATTCCCACACCCCCCGCCCCCGAATCGCTGCGGGCCATCCCCACGCCAACCATCCTGCGCCGGCCCCAGCCGTCGGCTCCCCGTGTTCGTCCGCCTCCGCCAGATTGATAAGCCGCTGGTCGGCGTCGTCGCCGGCCTGGCGCTGTACGGGCTCGCCGTCCTCTACTCGGCCGGGCAAACCGACGTCCCGACGTTCGTCGCGGACATCTGGAAGCGGCAGCTCCTCTTTCTCGGCGTCGGGCTCGTGGTCGTGGGGCTGATGTTCCGCACGTCGCCCCGCATGCTCGAGTGGGCGACCCCCGTCATCTACGCCGTCGCCATCGTCCTGCTGCTCCTGACGCTGGTGATCGGCACCGGGGCCGGGACGGCGGCCAGCAGCCGGTCCTGGCTCGAGATCGCCGGCCAGCGCCTCGGGCAGCCCGCCGAGTTCGCCAAGATCGCGGTCATCCTGATGCTGGCGCGCTGGCTCGCGGGCCGGCGCGAGCCGCCCGGGACGCTGCGCGACCTGATTCCGCCCTGCGCCATCGCCCTGCTGCCCGCCTTCCTTGTGGTGCAGCAGCCCGATCTGGGCAGCGCGATCGTCTTTGTGGCGATCCTGTTCTGCATGCTGTTCTGGGCGGGGACGCGCCCCACGCTCGTGCTGCTGCTGGCCTCGCCCGTCATCGGGCTCGTCCTCGCCTTCTCGACCGTCGCGTGGGCCCTCTGGATCGCGGTCCTGGCCGGCCTGCTGCTGTGGTGGCGCCCCTATCTGTGGGAGGGCGTCGCCGTCCTCTCGGCCAATCTGGTCATGGGCGTCGTCGCCCTACCGCTGTGGAATCGCCTCGAGCCTTACCAACAGAGCCGGCTGCTTGCCTTCCTCAACCCCGACGTCGATCCCCGGGCCACGGGATGGCACGTCATCCAGTCGATGGTGGCGGTCGGCTCCGGCGGCCTCGTCGGGAAGGGGTTCACCGAAGGCACCCAGAAGCGGCTGGCGTTCCTCCCGGCCCAGCACACCGATTTCATCTTCTCGATCGTCGGAGAGGAACTCGGGTTTGTGGGCGTGCTGCTGGCCCTGTCGCTGTTCGGGGCGCTGCTGTTCGTGCTGCTGCGGATCGCGCGCAAGGGAGCCGACCCCTACTCCAGTCTGTGCGTCTTCGGCGTGGCGGGTCTGTTCTTCACGCACATCGTGGAGAACGTGGGCATGACGATCAACCTGATGCCCATCACCGGCATTCCCCTCCCGTTCTTTTCGTACGGTGGTTCGTTCCTGCTGACCTGCTGTGTCTGCGTGGGGATCGCGCTGCGCGTCGCGTGGGAGTTCAGGCAGTCGGGGTACGGCGGGTAGCTGGAAGTAGCACAATCACTTAGGCCGCCGGGGCTGGCGGTGCTCCCAATGCCAGATCAAATTGTGCGCTTCGTCACCTCCAATGGCACGCATGGCCTGGTTCAAAAAGGAACGCAAGCCGCGCACCTCGGGGCGGGTCAAGCTGGAGATCCCTGCCGATGCGTGGGAAAAATGTGACGAATGCGGCCATGTGGACCTCAAGGAGCGCTTCCACCGCGCGCTCAACGTCTGTCCCAACTGCGGCCACCATCGCCGCATCACGGCGCAAGAGTACATCGACCTGCTGGTCGACGAGGGTTCCTGGCACGAGCTGTTCGCCACGCTCAAGTCGGCCGATCCTCTCGCCTTCGAGAACTACGCTGAACGGGTCCAGGCGGCGGTGAAGAAGGCCGGTCCGCTCGATGCGGTGCGCACCGGATACGCGCGACTGCACGGCACCGCGATCAGCCTCGGGGTGATGGATTTCAGCTTCATGGGTGGATCCATGGGGTCGGTGGTGGGGGAGAAAATCGCGCGGCTGGCGCGCCACGCGATCGACAAGCGCAACCCGCTGGTTCTGGTTTCGACCTCGGGCGGCGCCCGCATGCAGGAGGGCGTCCTCTCGCTGATGCAGATGGCCAAGACCTCGGTCGTGCTGGCCGAGCTGCATCAGGCCGGCGTGCCGTTCATCTCGATTCTCACGAACCCGACGACGGGCGGCGTGTCCGCCTCCTACGCGATGCAGGGCGACGTGATCCTCGCCGAGCCCGGTGCCGTGATCGGCTTCGCGGGCCCGCGGGTGATCAAGCAAACAATCGGCCAGGACCTGCCGGAGGGCTTTCAGACCGCGGAGTTCCTGCTCGAGCACGGGATGGTGGACGCTGTGGTGCCCCGCGGCGAATTACGCGATACGACCGCGCAACTGCTGCGGCACATGACCGGTGCGTGGCCGGCGGAGGCCGCCGACTGACGTTTGAAGACGCCTGCCAGTTCCTGTTCGTCCGACAAGCCGGCCGCATCAAATGGAGCCTCGGCCCCACCGAGGCGTTGCTCGACGCGCTCGGCAGGCCGGAGCGGCACTACCCCACGATTCACGTCGCCGGCACGAACGGCAAAGGCTCGACCTGCGCCTTTCTGGCCGCGGCGCTCCGCGCCGCGGGATGGCGCGTCGGCCTGTACACCTCTCCGCACCTCGTGTCGCCCTGCGAGCGGATCACCGTGGACGGCGTGCCGATCCGCGAGGAAGCCTTCGCCGCCTGGACCGGCCAGCTGCGGGCGCACATCGAGCGGATGGACGCGAGCTTCTTCGAAGCCGTGACGGCCATCGCGTTCGCCGACCTCGCCGCCCGCGGCGCCGATATCGCGATCGTCGAGGTCGGCCTGGGAGGACGGCTCGATGCCACCAACGTGATCACTCCGCTGGTCAGCGTCGTGACGAAGATCGCGCTCGAGCATACCGATTATCTCGGGTCGGACCTGAAGGGCATCGCGCGCGAAAAGGCGGGCATTGCCAAACCGGGGATCCCCTTTGTGACCGGCGAACCGGATCGCGGCATCCGCAAGGAGCTGGTACGGGAGGCCGAGCGCCGCGGCGCGGCGCCGATCACCGCGGTGGATACGGCGAAGCGCCGGCCCTCCGGGACGCGCCTGGGTCTTCGCGGCGCTCACCAACGCGCCAACGCGGCTCTCGCGGATGCCACCCTCCGCCGTCTGCCGCCGCCCTTCGTCGTACAGGATGACGGCTTCCCCCCGGCGTTCGCGCACGCCTATCTGCCGGGACGCTTCGAGTTCCGGGGCAAGTGGATCTTCGACGTGGCGCACAACCCGGACGGCATGGCGGTGCTCACGGCCGCGATCCGCGAGTACAGCCGCGAGATTCGCCGTCCCCTGCACGCCCTCGTGGGCATCCGCAACGACAAGGACTGGCGCACCATGCTGGATGTGCTCGCGGCGGTCGTGGATCATCTCGTCCTGACAGTCCCGCCGTCGATTCCGCTGATGCAGCGGTGGTCGGTGGATGACGTAGGCGTCCGGGCGTCCGGGCGTCCGGCCGTCCATTTCGAACCGGATTTCGAGCGCGCGCTGCAGGACGTGCAGCAGGGCGCGGCGACGGTGCTGGTCACCGGTTCGTTTCACACCGTCGGTGATGCGCTGGCGCGCTTGCCCGGCTTCGCGCCGGTCGGTTAAGTTGTTGTGATGCAAGGGAAAGCGTTGCCCGGCTTCCGCGACTTCTACCCCGACGAACTGGCCCTCCGCAATCACATTTTCGCCACCTGGCGCACCGTAGCCGGGCGCTACGGCTTCGAGGAGTACGACGGTCCGCCCCTGGAATCGCTCGATCTCTACACCCAGAAGAGCGGTGACGAGATCGTCCAGCAACTGTATGCCTTTCGGGACAAGGGCGACCGCGAGGTGGCGCTGCGCCCCGAGATGACCCCGACCCTCGCCCGCATGGTAGCGGCGCGGGCGCAGGCTCTGAAAAAGCCGATCCGCTGGTTCTCGATGCCGCAGCTGTTCCGCTACGAGCGCCAGCAGCGCGGCCGGTTGCGGGAGCATTTCCAGCTCAACATGGACATCATCGGGGAGCCCGGCCCCGTCGCGGACGCCGAGCTGATCGCGGCGGCGATCGACATCCTGCGGGCGTTCGGCCTGGGGCCGGCCGACGTGCAGGTGCGCCTGTCGGACCGTCGTGTGCTCAAGGCGCTGCTCGCGCGCCGGGGCATCGCGGAGTCCCGCGCGCCGGCCGCGTTCGCCGTGATCGATCGCAGCGAGCGGGTCCCCCGCGCCGTGCTGGAAGCCATGCTGCGGGAGGCGGGCTACGAGCAACGGGAAACGGCGGCGGTGTTCGAGGTCGCGGCGCTCCGGGGGAAGGACGCGATCCAGGCAGGGGGCGACGCCGCGGAGCCGTTGGACGAAGCCGTGCGCGCGCTCGAGGCCATGGGGCTGGGGGACTTCCTGGCCATCGACCTGACGATCGTCCGGGGCCTCGCCTACTACACGGGCATCGTGTTCGAGCTGTTCGACCGGGGCAAGACCCTGCGGGCGATTTGCGGCGGCGGACGTTATGACGGGTTGCTGGCGGCGTTCGGCGGGCCCGATCTCCCCGCGCTCGGCTTCGGTATGGGAGACGTTGTCCTCGGCGAGCTCCTCAGGGAGCACGGTGTGCGGTCCCCGGCGCCGGCGCAGCTCGGCGCCTTTTTAATCGCCGTAGGGGGCGACGACGTCCCCACGATGCTGCGCGCGGCGCACGCCCTGCGCGACCGCGGGGTGGCCGTCGAGTACGGGCTGCGCCACGCGGCGGTGCGCAAACAACTCGAGCTGGCCGCGGCCCGGGGCGCGCCCCGCGCGGTCATCTTCGGCCCGGAGGAACGGAGCGCCGGGTTCGCCGTCGTCCGTGACCTCCGCGCCGGCACCGAAGCCAAGGTGCCCCTCGACCAGCTGCTCAACGGATTCTTCGACTGATGGCACAGGCTCAGAAGATTACGCCGCGCGCCAAAGATTTCAGCGAGTGGTATAGCGACGTCATTCTGCACGCACGAATGGCGGATTACTCGCCGGTCCGGGGCTGTATGGTGATCCGTCCGCACGGCTACCGCATCTGGGAGCTGATGCAACGCGCCCTGGACGACATGTTCAAGGCGACGGGACACCAGAACGCCTACTTCCCCCTGTTCATCCCGATGAGCTTCCTCGCGAAGGAAGCCGAGCACGTCGAGGGCTTCGCGAAGCAGGTCGCGCTCGTCACCCACACGCGGCTGCGGGCGACCGGCAAACCGGGAGCGGGAGCGATCGCCGTTGACCCCTCGTCCGCGCTCGAGGAACCGCTCGTCGTCCGTCCGACGTCGGAGACGGTCATCTACGCGATGTTCGCGAAGTGGATCCAGAGCTATCGCGATCTGCCGCTGCTCCTCAACCAGTGGGCGAATGTGGTGCGGTGGGAGCTGCGCACGCGGCTGTTCCTGCGCACGACCGAGTTCCTGTGGCAGGAAGGGCACACCGCGCACGTGGACGAGGCCGACGCCGAGCGCGAGGCGCGCACGATTTTGGGGATCTACCGGCGGTTTGCGGAAGACTGGCTCGCGATGCCGGTCCTGACCGGCGTGAAAACAGACAGCGAGCGCTTCGCCGGCGCGCTGCGCACGTACGCCATCGAAGCGCTGATGCAGGACAACAAGGCCATCCAGGCCGGCACGTCGCACAATCTCGGTCAGAATTTCGCGAAGGCGTTCAACGTGCAGTACCAGACTGCGAGCGGCGGGCTCGACTACGTCTGGAACACCTCCTGGGGCGTCTCGACGCGACTGATCGGCGGGCTGATCATGACGCATTCCGACGACCACGGCCTCGTCGCGCCGCCGCGACTCGCGCCGGTGCAGGTCGTGATCGTGCCGATCTGGAAGAGTGAGGACGAGCGCGCCCAACTATCGGCGATCGGCCATCAGCTCAAGGCCGATCTCGAAAAGACCGGCATGCGCGTCGCGCTCGATACGCGCGAGGGGATGAAGCCGGGGGCCAAGTACTTCGAATGGGAGGGGCTCGGCGTGCCCGTGCGGCTCGAGATCGGACCGCGCGACCTCGCGGCGCAGCAGGTGGTGCTGGCGCGCCGCACGGGCGAGGTGCCCAAGGCGCCGCTGCCGCTGGCCGACGTCGTCGCCGGCGTCACGCGCGCGCTCGAGGAGATCCAGGAGGGCCTGCTGCTCGCCGCGCGCGAGCGCCGCGAGCGCAACTCCATCCGCGGCGTCACCAAGGAGCGGTTCCTCGAGTTCATGCGCGGCGCCGGCGGGTTCGCCTATGGCGGCTTTTGCGGCAGCCCGACCTGCGAGGCGGAGATCAAGGACCAGACGGCGGCGACGATCCGCCTGCTCCCCGATCCCGAGTTCCGCAGTCCCGAGCCGCCGCAGACCTGCATGTGGTGCGGCCGGCCCGCGGCGGGGGAGGCGGTGTGGGCGCAGGCGTACTAGGGTTCGATCCCGGCTTGCTGCGCGCGATCGCCGAGCGCGTCGGCACGCCGGCCTACGTCTACAGCGTCAACCTCATCCGGGCGCAGTATCACGCGCTGGACGACGCGCTCCGTGTCGCCGCCGGGCGCGCGATCCGCTACCGCATCTGCTACTCCGTCAAGGCCAACGGCAACCTCGGCGTGCTGCGCGTCCTCAAACAGCTCGGGGCCGGCGCCGACATCGTCTCGGTGGGGGAGCTGCGTCGCGTCCGCGCCGCGGGATTCGATCCGGACGGCGTCGTGTTCTCCGGGGTGGGAAAGACCGCCGCGGAGATCGCCGAGGCGATCCGCGCCAACCTGGGCTTCATCAACATCGAGTCCACGAGCGAGCTCGATACGCTCGTCGCGGTCGCCCGGGACCTCCGGGAGCGCGTGCGCGTGGGCATCCGGGTGAATCCCGACGTGGCGACCGAGACCCACCCGTACACGCGGACCGGCGAGAAGACGGCGAAATTCGGCGTGCCGGTCGATGACGTCGTGGCGGTCGCGCGCCGCATCGCGGCGGAGCCGGCCCTCACGCTGCGCGGGCTCGCCATGCACGTGGGTTCCCAGCTCCCGGACATCGGGCCGTATCAGCGCGGCACCGCCAAGCTGCTCGAGCTCGTCACGGCGATTCGCGCCACCGGGATCACGACGCTCGAGGCCCTCGACGTGGGCGGCGGCCTGGGCGTGCGCTACCGCAGCGAGAAGGCGCCCACGCCCAAGGCGTTTGCCGAGGCCGTGGTGCCGGCCGTCAAGGCGGCCGGGCTCGGCCTGTTGTGCGAGCCGGGACGCTACCTCGTCGCCAACGCGGGTGTGCTGCTCACACGCGTGCTGTACCGCAAGCACGCCGGCGGCAAGGAGTACGTGATCGTGGACGCCGGGATGACGGACTTCTTGCGGCCCAGCCGCTACAACGCGCATCACGAGATCATGCCGTTGTTCGACGGCCAGCGGCCGGAGGAGCTGGTCAGCGTCGTCGGGCCGGTGTGCGAAACGGGCGACTTCCTCGCGCTCGACCGCAAGATGCCGGCGGTCGCGCCGGGTGAGGTCCTGGCCGTGCTCGGCACGGGCGCGTACGGGTTCGTGATGAGCTCGACGTACAACCAGCGCCCCCGGCCGCCGGAGGTGGTCGTGGAAGGGGACCGCTATTACGTGGCGCGCCAGCGCGAGAGCCTCGACGACCTCGTGCGGGGCGAAACCGCCGAACCGACCACCTGGTACCGGGCCGGGACGTGAACCGCATCCTCATCCTCGATTGCGGCTCCCAGTTCACGCAGCTCATCGCCCGGCGCATTCGCGAGGCGCACGTCTACTGCGAGATCCATCCGGCGGCGCGCGGCACCGACCTCGCGTTCATCACGCAGTTCGCACCCCAGGCGATCATTCTCTCGGGCGGCCCGAGCTCCGTCTACGATCCGGGCGCCCCCACGGCCGATCCCCGCATTCTCGAGCTGGGCGTGCCCGTACTGGGCATCTGTTACGGCATGCAGCTCCTCGCGCAGCTCGCGGGCGGGAAGGTGGCGCCGGCGAGCGAGCGGGAGTACGGGCGGGCGGAAATCACGATCGCGGACGGCACGGGGGAGGGACCGGGGGCGCTGTTCGCGGGCTTCCCGCCGCGCTCGACCACGACGGTGTGGGCGAGCCACGGCGACCGCATCGACGCGCCACCCCCGGGGTTCCGGGTCACGGCGACGAGCGGCAATGCGCCGGTCGCCGGGATGCAGCACGAGACGAAGCCGCTCTTCGGCGTACTGTTCCATCCCGAGGTCGTGCATACGCCGCGCGGCGGCGAGATCCTCAACAACTTTCTCTTCGGGATCGCGGGCTGCACACCCGACTGGACGCCCGGGCACTTCATCGCGCTGGAAGTCGCGCGGGTACGGGATCTGGTCGGACCGGCCGGGCGCGCGATCTGCGGCCTTTCGGGCGGCGTCGATTCCGCGGTTGCGGCCGCGTTGGTGCACCGTGCGATCGGCGACCGGCTCACCTGCATCTTCGTGGATCACGGGCTGCTGCGGCTGGGCGAGCGGGAGCAGGTGGAGCGCACGTTCCGGGCCCATCTCGGCATCGATCTGCGCGTGGTGGACGCCGGCGGGCGCTTTCTCCAGGAGCTCGCCGGCATCGAGGATCCCGAAGAAAAGCGGCGGCGCATCGGGCACACGTTCATCGACGTGTTCGAGGACGCGGCGCGACATGTGGAAGGCCGCGTCGGCTTCCTCGTCCAAGGCACGCTGTACCCCGACGTCATCGAGTCCACGTCTCCCAAAGGCGGCCCGTCGGCCACGATCAAGACTCACCACAACGTCGGCGGCCTGCGGCCCGATCTGCCCTGGAAGCTGATCGAGCCGCTGCGCGAGCTGTTCAAGGACGAGGTGCGACAGGTGGGGCGGGAGCTGGGTCTGCCGGAGGAGATCGTGGGTCGCCATCCGTTCCCCGGGCCCGGCCTGGCCATCCGCGTCCTCGGCGCGGTCACCGCGGAGCGCCTCGCGCTGCTCCGCCGGGTGGACGCGATCTATCTGGAGGAGATCCGCGACGCGGGACTCTACGATCAGATCTGGCAGGCGTTTGCGGTGCTGCTGCCCATCAAGTCCGTCGGCGTGATGGGCGACGGCCGGACGTACGACCACGTGGTGGCGCTGCGGGCGGTCACGAGCAAGGATGGGATGACGGCGGACTGGTTTCCGTTTCCGCCGGAGGTTCTCGGCCGGATCTCGACTCGCATTATCAACGAGATCAGAGGAGTCAACCGCGTCACCTATGACGTCAGCTCGAAGCCTCCTGCGACCATCGAGTGGGAATAGGCAACGCCTCTAAATATTCTTCTCCTCCAGCAGCTCGAGGAACTCCGCCGGTGACGTGAGCGTCGCCAACTGCGCCGGCACGTCCGGCTCCTTGGCGAACTGCGCGATTTTGCCCAGCACGGGCAAATACTGGTTCGACACCTCCAAGGGCGGCGCGACGATCAGGAAGAAGTAGTTCACCGGCTTGTCGTCGATGGCCTTGAAATCGATCCCGCCCTCCAGCCGCCGGCCGAAGGCGCAGCGCAGCCGCGTGACGACCAGCGAGCGGCAGTGCGGGATCGCGATGTTCTGCCCGATGCCGGTCGAGCCCAGCGTCTCTCGCCGCTTGAGCATCTTGAACAGCATCCCCTGCGCCTTGTCGTCGAGCTGCAGCAGGCCGATCAGCTCCTTGAGGGCGGCGTCCTTGGTCGTGCTCTCGAGCTTGAGCTGGATGGCGTCATCCGAAAAGAATTCGCGCAGGCGCACGGCACAGGTCTCCCGAGTGGGCGGCGGGCGCAACCTAACGATTGGTTGCCCCTCGCGCAACGCGCGATTACGTTCCCCCGCATGCACTTCCCCTATCGCGTCGCGCACGAGGTGCCGCTCATGCTCGCGCCCATGGCCGGCGTGTCGGAATCGCCATTCCGGCAGATCTGCCGCCGCTTCGGCGCGGACGTGGTCGTGTCCGAGTTCATCTCCGCCGTGGGGATCTCCCTCGGCATCGACCGCGTGCTGGCGGAGATGCGCTTCGAGCCCGTCGAGCGCCCGATCGGTATCCAGATCTATGGCGCCGAGCCCGCCGTGATGGCGAAGGCGGCGGGCATGGTCACGGAGCTGTTCCAGCCCGATTTCGTCGACATCAATTTCGGCTGCCCCGTCAAGAAGGTCGTGAAGAACAACGGCGGCTCGGGGTGTCTCAAAGACATGACCCTGGTGGGCAGCATCATTCACGCGGTGCGCGCCGCCACCACGCTCCCCGTAACCGTGAAGATCCGCAGCGGCTGGGACGACGCGCAGCGGGATCCCGTGAGCATCGCCCTGCGCTGTCAGGACGCCGGCGCGCGCGCGCTCACGCTGCACCCGCGTACGCGCACGCAGATGTATCACGGCGCCGCCGACTGGGACGAGATCGCGACCGTCGTGGAGGCGCTCGACATTCCGGTGATCGGCAACGGCGACATCCGGGTCGCGCCGGACATCGTGGCGATGCAGCGCCATACGGGGTGCGCCGGCATCATGATCGCGCGGGGCTCCTTCGGCAATCCGTGGTTGTTCGCGCAGGGCTGCGACCTGCTCGCCGGCCGTCCGCCGCGCCCCGACCCCACGGCCGCCGAGCGGTTCGCGGTGGCGCTCGAGCACGCCCGCCTCGCGCTGCGGCTCCAGGGCGACACGCGCAAGACGGCGATCGAATTCCGCAAGCACCTCGGCTGGTACACGAAAGGGGTGCCCGGCGCGGCCGAGCTGCGGCAGCGTCTCTTCACGATCGAATCGATGGCAGAAGCCGAGGCGATCTTCAGCGAGTATCTGTTCGGATCTGTGAGATCCGCGGCGTGAAGTTCGAGCGGCTGCCGTTCGCGACCATCGACCATCTGCGGCCCGTCACGCAGGGCCATCAGGAGGTCATTTTCTGTCCCGGGAAGACGCCGGGGCAGGCCGTCGCGATTGCCGAGCGGCTGGAGGCGGCGGGCGGAACGTTCCTCGCGACCCGGGCCGAGGCGGCCCACGTCGCGGCGCTGGCCGCGCGCTTTCCCCGCGCCGACGTCAACGCGCTGGGCCGCACCGTGTACCTGCCCCCCGACCCCGAGCCGGCGCCGACGGGCCGGGGCACGGTCCTGGTGTGCACCGCGGGCACCAGCGATCTCGCGGTCGCCGAGGAGGCGGCCGTCGCCGCGCGCGCGCTCAAGAACCGCGTCGAACGGCTCACGGACGTGGGCGTCGCGGGCATTCACCGCCTGCTGACGCAGACCGACGTGCTGCGCTCGGCGGGCGTGATCATCGTGGTGGCCGGCATGGAAGGCGCGTTGCCCAGCGTCGTCGGCGGACTCGTCAAGGTGCCCGTCATCGCGGTGCCGACGTCCGTCGGCTACGGCGCCTCGTTCGGCGGCATCGCGGCGCTGCTCGCGATGCTCAATTCCTGCGCCGCGGGCGTCACCGTCGTCAACATCGACAACGGGTTCGGGGCCGCGGCGGCGGCGAGTCGCATCAACCACACGTGAAGCGAGCCGGCGCGTGGCTCGCGCCGGCGTTGTGCGTGGCCGGCTCGACGGCCGTCTTCTATGCCGTGTGGCGCGGCACCGACCGGGCGTTGCTCGCCGCGGCAGGCGGCTTTCTGGCCGCGAGCGGCTTCGCCCTGGCGCTGTGGCGCCGCTGGACCCGCATTCATCCCGCGCTCTCCCCACCGCTCGACTTCCGGGAGGCCCTCGACTTGCTGCGCCGGGCGCACGGCGCCCGGGCGGCCTGGGCCGTCGGCCTCCAGACCGGCCCGCTGGCGGCCACCGCGGCACCCGACGACGACGCGGACGATGAGCTCGACGAGTCGCAACGGCGTCGCGGCCCGGCCATCGTGGAGCTGGCATCCGCCGACGGCCGGGAGCACGTGGTGCGCGATCCTCCGGCCGAAGGCGTCTACGTGGCGATCGGCGACTTCCCCTACGGCGCCGGCGTGCTGCTGCCGGCGGGCGCCGGCGACGACGCGGTGCGCCGGGTGCTCGACGACCTGCGTCCGCTGCTCGGGGGCATGCGCGCGGCGGAGACCCGCGCGCTGGACGCGCAGATGCAGGTCGTGGCGCGCCAGCTCGCCCTCTCCGCGGCCGGCACGCAGACGCTGGACGGTATCGCGCGCGCGGGCGCGGAGCTGGCGCAGCAGTTGTCGCAGCGCGGCGCGCTGATCGTGGTCGCCGAGGACGACGGCGGGCGGGTCGTCGCCGTCTCGAGCGCCGCGGACAAGCGTCTCCTCGGCCTCCACGTGCAGGCGGGAGCGCCCGTCGCCCGGGCGATGCAGACGGGACTGCCCGTGGTCACGTACGGCGCCGACGACATCCTGGGGCCGCCGGCCGGGGTCCCGGACCGCCGGCGGGGCGAGCGCGCCGGCGCCGCGTATCCGCTGATGGACGCTCGGCTGGCGGCCGGCGCGCTGGTGCTGGTCGGCAGCGGCGCCCCGCTCGAGTCCGACGCGCCGCTCGCCGAGCGCCTTCGCGGCCTCGCGGCGGAGCTGGGGCCGCGGCTCGCGGCGGCGAAGGCGGTGCACGACGCCAAGCGCCGGGCGGTACTCGACCCGCTGACGGGCCTCAACAACCGCGGCGAGTTCGAACGCGTGCTCTCGACCTACCGGCACGGCCGCACCCGCGCGGCCGCGCAGCCGCCACTGGCGGCGACCCTGGTGTACGTGGATCTCGACTGGTTCAAGCGCCTCAACGACACGCTGGGGCACGCCGCCGGCGACGCGGCGCTGCGCCACGTGGCGCGCATCCTCGAGAGCGCCGTGCGCGACGGCGATCTGGTCGCGCGCATCGGCGGCGAGGAGTTCGCGGTGTGGCTCCCCGGCACACCGCTGCGCGAAGGGTGGGAGGTGGCGGAACGCATCCGCGAGACGGTCGCCTCGACGCCCTGGCATTGGACGGGCACGCGGCAGTCCCTCACGGCGTCGTGCGGCGTTGCGTCGTATCCCGAACCGGTGCGCGATCTGCTCAATCTCACGGCGGCGGCGGACGCGGCGCTGTACAAAGCGAAGCAGGGAGGGCGTAATCGGGTTGAAAAGGCGGGGCGGGGGGGCTAACGTAGGATGTGGAGGAGGGGGCGACAGGTTTCGACGGGTTTGGCGAGGATATTGTTGCGTGCCCAGGTTCTCAGTTACCTGGCTAATCCACTGAGAAGACACACAAGCCAACTCTGAACTGGCTCTGGCTGCGTAAGCTTCGGCTTCACGCACCTGCGTGAGTGGCAGCCCGCCTGAGGCGG
>JBOHSP010000289.1:0-7736 GCA_050733275.1 Gemmatimonadales bacterium | reverse complement strand
AGCGCGGCGAAACGATGCCGGTCGCGATCGCGCTCGGCGGGGATCCCGCGAGCATCTATGCGGCCTCGGCGCCGCTGCCGCCGTCGATCGACGAGTTCCTGTTCGCGGGATTCCTGCGCGGCGAGCCCGTGCGCCTGGCCAAGGCCGTCACGTCCGACCTCGAGGTGCCGGCGGAAGCCGAGGTCGTAATCGAGGGATACGTGGACCCGCGGGAGGAGCTCGTGCTGGAAGGCCCGTTCGGTGATCACACCGGCTTCTATTCGCTCGCCGACTACTACCCCAAGGTGCACGTGACGGCGGTAACGTTCCGCGGCGATCCGATCTGGCCGCACACGATCGTCGGCCGCCCGCCGATGGAGGATTACTGGCTGGGCCATGCGACCGAGCGGATCTTCCTGCCGCTGCTCAAGCTGACGATTCCCGAGATCGTCGACCTGCACATGCCCGCGGAGGGCATCTTCCACAATCTCGTGTTCGTGAGCATCGACAAGCAGTATCCGGGCCAGGCCTACAAGGTGATGAACGGCCTGTGGGGGCAGGGGCTGATGGCGCTCGCCAAGGTGATCGTGGTACTCGACAAGGACGTCAACGTGCGCGACCCGAAGGAGGCGTGGTGGGTCGCGCTCAATCACATCGATCCCGAGCGCGACGTGCGCTTCACGATGGGGCCGATCGACGTGCTCGACCACTCCAGCCGCGGGTTCACGTACGGATCGAAGATGGGCATCGACGCGACGCGGAAGTGGAAAGAGGAAGGCTTCACGCGCGAGTGGCCGGACCGGATCGTAATGGACGACGAGACCAAGCGGCGGGTCGATGCCATGTGGGGGGAGCTCGGCATTGACCTCTGACGCCCGGACGGCCGGACGCCCGGACGGTCGCGAAGGACAGACATTCGCGGGCGAGTCGCTGCTGGTCCGCTACGTCAACTTCGTCAAACTCCCGCACACGCTGTTTGCGCTGCCGTTCGCCCTGCTGGGCACGGTCGTGGCCTCTGATCGCTATCCCGTCACGTGGCGCAGCGTCGCGCTGATCGTGGTGGCGTTCACGGCGGCCCGGTTCGTCGCGATGGGCGTCAACCGCATCGCCGACCGCGCGTTCGACGCCCGCAACCCGCGCACGCGGGCGCGCGAGCTGCCCGCGGGCCGGCTGACCGTGGCGCAGGCCTGGAGCGCCGTCGCGCTGGCGGCCGTGGTTCTGCTGTGGGCCGCGTGGCGACTGAACCCGCTGTGTCTGGCCCTTGCCCCCGTGGCGCTCGTGTGGATCGCGGCCTACAGCTACACCAAGCGTTTCACCGACTGGAGCCATCTCTGGCTCGGCGGGGCGCTCGCCATTGCCCCGGTCGCCGGCTATCTCGCCGTGGCCGGCGCATGGAGCGAGCCGTGGTGGCTGCTGCTCGTCATCGCCGCGGCGGTGACCTGCTGGGTGGCGGGCTTCGACGTCTTCTACGCGCTGCAGGACGAGGACTTCGACCGCGCCGAGCGGCTGCGCTCCCTGGTCGTGCGCTGGGGGCCGGCGCGCGCGATTCTCGCGGCGAAGCTGCTGCACGGGGTGGCGATCGTGGGACTGCTGGCGTTTGGTGTCGGGGCCGGACTCGGGTGGACCTACGTTCTCGGCGTCGGGGTCGGGGCAGGCCTGATCGCGTGGGAGCACCGGCTCGTCAGGCCGGGGGACCTTGCTCGCCTGGATGCCGCCTTCTTCACGATCAATGGGATTGTGAGTATCGTGGTGTTCCTTGGAGCCCTTGTGGATCGGGTGTTATGACATTGCGGATTTCGGATTGCGGATTGCGGAATGGCTAGGCGGGGTCGTTCGCGGAAGCGACCTTCCCGGTCGAATTCGCAATCCGCAATCCGCAATCCGCAATCGCCCCCGCCACCGCAGCCTCCCCGGCATCCGCAACGCTCCCCGACGCCGAACCGCCGCGGGCGTTAGGGCGTCGGCTTGTCCGCCAGCCCTGCCAGATCGAGCAGGAACGCCCACTCGAACGCGATCTCCCGCCAGCGGCGGTAACGGCCCGAGGCGCCACCGTGCCCCGCCTCCATGTTGGTCCGCAGCAGCAGCCGGTTGTTGTCCGTTTTCATCGCGCGCAGCCGCGCCACCCACTTCGCGGGCTCGAAGTACTGCACCTGCGAGTCGTGCAAGCCGGCGGTGACCAGCAGGTTCGGGTAGTCCTGGCGTCGCACGTTGTCGTACGGCGAGTACGACAGCATATAGCGGTAATACGTCGAGTCGTTGGGGTTGCCCCACTCGTCGTACTCGTTCGTGGTGAGCGGAATCGTCGAGTCCAGCATGGTCGTGATGACGTCCACGAACGGCACCGCCGCGATCGCGCCCTTGAAGAGTTCGGGCCGCATGTTGACCACGGCCCCGATCAGCAGGCCGCCGGCGCTGCCGCCGCGCGCGAACATCCGGTCCGGCGTGGTATAGCCGCGGCGCACCAGGTCCTCGGCGGCATCGATGAAGTCCGTGAACGTGTTCTTCTTGTTGAGCAGCTTGCCGTCCTCGTACCACGCCCGCCCCATTTCCTGGCCGCCGCGGATGTGCGCGATCGCGTAGACGAAGCCCCGATCGAGCAGCGACAGCCGCTCCGCCGAGAACGTCGCGTCGGTGCTCGAGCCGTACGAGCCGTAGCCGTACAACAGCAGCGGGGCGGCCCGCGCCGTGCCCTTCCTGTAGACCAGCGACACGGGAATGCGCGTCCCGTCGCGCGCGGTCGCGTGGAGGCGCTCGGTGACGTACTGCGCGGGATCGAAGCCGCCCAGCACCTCCTCGCGCTTGAGCAGCGTCTTCTGCCGCGTGGTCATGTCGTAGTCGTAGGTCGAGTTCGGCGTCGTCAGCGACGTGTAGCCGAAGCGCAGCACGCGCGTGTCGAACTCGGGGTTCACCGAGATATAGGCGAGGTAGGCCGGCTCCCCGAAATCCAGGTAATGCTCGCCGCCGCCGCTCCACGGCCGGACCCGCAGCTGCACGAGTCCGTCCTTGCGCTCGGTCACGACCAGATGGTCTCGGAAAATCTCGAAATTCTGGAGAAACACGTCCTCCCGGTGCCGGATCACCTCGGTCCAGTGCTGCCGCCCGGTGCGGGTGACGGGGGTGCGCATCAACTTGAAGTTCCGCGCGCCCCCATCGTTGGTGCGGATGTAGAAGTGGTCCCCGAAGTGATCGACCGAGTATTCGTGGCCGCGCCGCCGGGGCTCGATGACCCGGAACGGCTGGGTGGGCCGGTCCGCCGGGACGTAGCGGTATTCACTCGCCAGCGTCTGCTCCGACCAGATCATGACGTAGCGTCGCGATTTGGTTTTGAACACGCCCGTGTAGAACTCGTCGTCCGGTTCCTCGTACACCAGCACGTCCTGCGCCGCATCCGTGCCGAGTGTGTGTCGATAGATGCGATTCCAGCGCAGCGTCGTGAGATCCTGCTTGGTATAGAACAGCGTCCGGTTGTCCTCGGCCCAGGCCATGTTGCCCGTGACGTTGGGGATCACGTCGGGCAGCAGCTCGCCGGTCCGGAGATTCTTGAAGTGAATCGTCGAGATACGCCGCCCCACCGTGTCGACCGCGTACGCGATCACGTCTTCACCCGAGCTGATGTCCCAGTCCATCACCCGGAAGAACGACGTGCCCGCCGCGAGCGCGTTGCCGTCGAGCATGATCTCCTCGGGTGCGTCGAGCGAGCCGCGCTTGCGCGCGTAGATGGGATAGTCCTTCCCCTCGACGACGCGCGTGTAATAGAAGTACGACCCCCGCCGATAGGGCACCGAGGCGTCGGTCTGCTTGATCCGTCCCGTGATCTCCTCGAACAGCCGCTCCTGCAGCGCTGCGGTGTGCGCCATCACGGCTTTGGTATAGGCGTTCTCGGCCTCGAGGTAGGCGATCACTGCGGGATTGTCCCGCTCGCGGAGCCAGTAGTACTCGTCGGTGCGCACGTGGCCGTGGATCTCGAGTCGATGGGGCCGCGGCGTCGCCGCGGGGGGTTTGAGCAGGGTGTCGCGCGGTGCGGCAACGACCGGCCCCTGCTGGAACAGCACGGTAAGGGCGAGCAGCAACATGGCAACGCCTCGAAACAGTGGGAAGGAACAGTCCGGCGCTCCAATTAACGGCGGCGCGCGGCGTGCTGCCAGAGGCTATGTTTCGCCGCGTGACGCCCCCCTCCCGCCTGCCCACCATCCTCGCGATCACCGGTGCCTCGGGCGCGCCGTATGCCGTGCGGCTGCTCGAGCTCCTAGCCAGCCACACGGTCCCCGTGTGGCTGCTCGTGTCGGCGCACGGCTGGCGGCTGCTCGCCGAGGAAACCGGCATCGCCGACCTCGCCGCGCTGCGCCGGGCCACCGGCGGCGAGTGGACCAGCGTGCGCCCGTTCGATGACGCCGACCGGGGCGCGGCGCCCGCCTCCGGATCGGTCAGGACCGCGGGGATGATCATCTGCCCCTGCTCGATGGCGACGGTGGCGGCGATCGCGCACGGGACCAGCCGCTCGCTGATCGAGCGCGCCGCCGACGTCACGCTGAAGGAGCGCCGCCCGCTGCTGCTCGTGCCCCGCGAGACGCCACTCTCGCTCGTGCACCTGCGCAATCTCACGTTGGCCGCCGAGGCGGGCGCCACGGTGCTCCCCGCGGCCCCCGGCTTCTACCACCGGCCGGCGCAGGTCCGCGACCTCGTGGACTTCGTCGTCCAGCGCGTCCTCGATCACCTGGGCATCGCCATCGATGTCGCGCGGCGCTGGAAGGGAGAAGAGCAGGAGTCGTGAGACTCGGTGTGATCTCGGACACGCACGGGCTGCTGCGCCCCGAGGTGTTCGACGTGTTCCGCGAGGTGGATCACATTCTCCATGGCGGCGACCTCGGCCCGCTCGACCTGCTGGTCGAGCTCGAGGCCCTCGCGCCCGTCACCGCGGTCTACGGCAATACGGACGGGCTCGATGTCCGGGCGCGGCTGCCGCAGGTCGCGGACGTGGAGCTCGAGGGCTTCCGCATCCTGGTCACGCACGGCGACCAGCTCGGCACACCCACGCCGGCCGCCCTGCACGCCGCGTTTCCGGACGCGGAGATCATCGTCTACGGCCACAGCCATCGCCCGCTGCTCGAGCTCGTGGACCGGACCGTGACCGTGATGAATCCGGGCGGCGCCGGGGCGCCCCGCTTCGGCATCCCGCCCAGCGTGGGCATCCTCGAGCTCGAGGCCGGCATCCCGCCGCGGGGGCGGCTCGTGCCCCTCGCATGACCCTCGTCCACGATCACGAGGATGGCGGCGCTGACAGCGGCGGCAGCAATGGGAGGTAGACGACAACGCCGGTGAGCGGGCGCGCTCCGGCGGCGGAGTTCGAGCGGCGCTTCGTGTTGTGGCGACCCCCGGGTCAGCCATCGATCGCGTCGCGCTAAACTCGCCCACCCCCGCCGTTGCCCCGCGACGGCGGGCTCGCGGCTTCCTTGCGGTGCGGCCGGTCCCTGAGCGCGATGCGCAGCACCAGCGCCAGCCCGCCCGCCGCCGCGGCCAGGAAGAACAGGATCGCGAGGCCCGGATAGCCGAGGATGGTGAACGACGTCGGGATCTGCATCAGCAGGGCCGCGCCCACGATCAGCGCCGCCAGCACCAACCCCACCGCGATCCGGTTCGCCACTGTCTGCAGCCCCATCATGAGACCCGCGGCGTCGAAGCCGGTGTCCACCTTGATGCCGAACTTGTTGTCCGCCGTGGCGTCGAGTATGCGGTTGATGCGCGCGGGCAGCCGCGTGACGAGGTCCTTCACCTCGAGCAGGCTCGTGAACACGTTGCCCGTGGACACCGATTTCACGATGCGCTGCCGCATCAGCCGCGCGGCGTTGCGCTGCACCGAGGCGCCGGGGTCGAACTCCGGCGCCAGGATGCGGCCGATGCCGTCCAGGTTCAGGAGCGCCTTCCCCAGCATCGTGAGCTCCGGCGGCATCCGTACGCCGGTATCCCCCGCATCCTTCGCCATGTCGAGGAACGCCCGGCCGACCTGGAGCTCGCCGATCGTCGCGTCCTGATGGCGGCCCACCACCTCCGCGACGCGCCGCCGGAACTCCTTCTCGACGAAGTGCTCGCGCGTCTCGCCGATCTTGAGCGCGAAATCGGCCGCGTCGTCGCTGCGCCCCTCGCTGATCGCGAGCACGATCTGGAGCAGGTACTCCTGGAGCCGCGGCGCCAGCCGCGCGACCATCCCGAGATCGAGCAGCGCGATGCGGTTGTCGGGCGTGAGGAAGACGTTACCGGGGTGCGGGTCGGCGTGGAAGAAGCCGTCCACGAAGATCTGCTGCAGATAGGCCTCGAACAGCTCTTCGGCCAGCGCGCAGCCGTCGATCTCGACGAACGCGACGGGATTCAGGCTCGTGATCTTGCGCCCGTCGATGTGGTCCATCGTGATCACCCGCGCCGCGCTGTAGTCCTCGACGGGACGCGGCACGATGAGGTGCTCGAAGTCGGCCAGGTTGTCGGCCAGCGTGGTCAGGTTGTGCGCCTCGCGCCGGTGGTCGAGCTCGGTGAGCAGCGTCTTGCGGAACTCCGCCACGATCGTCCCGAACTCGTAGCGCTGGCCGAGCCGGGTGCGCCGGTCGAGCACGGCGGCGATTTCGGCGAGCGCCCCCAGGTCCTCGAGCATCTGCGCGCGGATGTCCGGTCGCTGCACCTTCACGACCACCGGGCGGCCGTCGCGCAGCCGGGCGCGATGCACCTGGCCGAGGGATGCGGCCGCCAGCGGCTCGGTCGAGAAGTCCAGGAACGCCTTGGAGATCCGCACGCCCAGGTCCTCGGAGACGATGCGCTCGACGTCCGCGTAGGGAAACGGCTCCACCTTGTCCTGGAGCCGGGCCAGCGCCTCGATGGACGCCGGCGGCAGGAGATCGGCGCGCGTGGAGAGGACCTGGCCGAGCTTCACGAACGTCGGACCCATCGCCTCGAGGTCGGCCGCCAGCTCCTCGGCCTTCGGCTCGGCGGGCGTTAGTCCGGTCTGCGTCGCGGCGCGCGCCGTGGGCGGGGTCGGCGCCTCCTCCTCCCATCCCGCTTCCGACACGACGTCGGACCGGCCGTACTTGATGAGCAAGCGCGCGATGTCCTTGTATCGCTTGACGTGCGCGAGCTTCAGCGAATCGCCCATGCCCTGCCTCTAGGAGCGGCGGTCCAAACGGAAGACTGCCGCATCATCGTTGTCCTGACCCAGGCACAGATCACGCAGGATTTGCGCCGCCACGGCGCCGAACGTGATGCCGTTCGCCCCATAGCCCAGCGCGTACAGGGCCTGCGGGCAGGAGGGGTCCGGGCCGATGTACGGCAGCCCGTCCCGGGTGGCTCCGAACGTCCCCGCCCAGACGAACGCGGTCTGGATCGGGAGGGTGGGGAGCAGCTCCGCTAGGCGCCGCTCGAGGCGCCGAGAGCGGTCCGGCATCAGCCGGTCGCGCCAGGTGGCGTCCCGGAAGGGGGCGTCGGCGCCGCCGATCAGGATGCGGCGGTCTTCGGTGGTGCAGAGATAGAAGTACGGCCGGCCCGTCTCCCAGATGAGGCATTGGTCGCGCCACGGTCCAAAATCGGGCAGGGGCTCGGTCGCCAGGGCGTACGTGCTGTGCAGCCGGACGAGCTCGGGCCGCAACGCCTTGGGCATTTCGTACCCCATGGCGTAGACGACCCATCGCGCCCGCAGCTCCCCGCCCTCCGTATCCAGGACGAGGCACCCCCGGTCTTCGCGGATCGCCCACACCGCGGTGCGCGCCAGCAGGGCGGTG
>JBOHSP010000288.1:0-4314 GCA_050733275.1 Gemmatimonadales bacterium | reverse complement strand
GGCCGGGCCGCTGCTGCGCGCCGGCTCGCCGGCGCTGGCGCTGCGCAACGTCGTCATCGTGCTGCTGGCCGCGCTGCTGCTCAAGAACACGATGAGCTATCTCGCGTCCATCGGGAGCGTGGCGATCCAGGAGGGCGTCGTGCGCGATCTCCGCGTGCGGCTCGTGCGCCACATGCAGACCCTGCCCCTGGGCTTCTTTCAGCGCACGCGCGCCGGTCAGGTGGTCGCGCGCGTGATCAGCGACACCGACCAGATCAAGACGGCCGTGAGCGCCGCGCTCGCCTCGCTGCTGCAGAACAGCGTCATCATCGTCGTGTACGTCGTGATCCTCTTCGGGCTGTCGCCGCGGCTGGCGCTGGTGGCGCTGCTGCTCGCGCCCACCCTGCTGCTCGTGATCCGACCGATGATCAACCGGCTGCGGCGCCGCTCCCGCGAGCTGGCGGCCGAGCGCGGCGAGGTGACGAGCCACGTGAGCGAGATGACCGCGTCGGCCAAGCTGGTGCGCGCCTACGTGGCGGAGGCGTTCGAGCTGGAGCGGTTCCGGAGACTCGCCGAGCGCTACCGCAAGCGAGTGCTCCGCGCGCAGCGCTATTCCAGTCTGACGAGCCCCGTGAGCGAGGTGTTCGGCGGCGTGATGATCGTGCTGATCCTGGTGGTCGGCACGCGGCTCGCGCTCGGAAGCCAGGCCACGCTCGATCCGGCCGTGCTCATCACGTTCCTCGCCTTCAGCCTGCGCCTCATGTCGCCGATCAAGTCGGTGTCGAACTACCCCGCGATCATGGCGGCGGCGACGGCATCGGCCGAGCGCGTGTTCGACATGCTGGACCTCCCCGCGGTCGAGCGGGATCGCCCCGGCGAGACGGAGGCGCGCTTCCGCGACCGGATCGAGTACCGCGGCGTGTCGTTCGCCTACGACGCCGAGGAGGCGGTGCTGCGCGACGTGGACCTCGAGGTGCGGCGCGGCCAGATCGTCGCGCTCGTCGGCCCCTCGGGCGCCGGCAAGACGACGCTCGTCGATCTGCTGCCGCGCTTCTACGAGCCGACGCGCGGCGAGATCCTCATGGACGGCGTGCCGATCACGCGATTCACGCGGGGGTCGCTGCGCCGGCTCATGGGCATCGTGTCGCAGGAGACGGTGCTGCTCAACGATACGGTCCTCTCGAACATCGCCTACGGCCGGGCCGACTACACGCTGGAGCAGGTGCGCGACGCGGCGCGCGCCGCCAACGCCGACGAGTTCATCCTGCGGCTGCCGGACGGCTACAACACGCTGTTGGGCGAGCGCGGCACGAGGCTCAGCGGCGGCCAGCGCCAGCGCATCGCCATCGCGCGCGCGCTGCTGCGCGACGCGCCCATCCTGATTCTCGACGAGGCGACCAGCGCGCTCGACACCGAGTCGGAGCGGCTCGTGCAGGAGGCGATCGACCGCCTCATGGAGCACCGCACCGTGCTCGTCATCGCGCACCGCCTCGCCACGGTGCAGCACGCCGACTTCATCGTGGTGCTCGCCGAGGGCCGCATCGTGGAGCGCGGCAGCCACGCCGACCTGCTGTCGGCGGACGGACTGTACCGCCGGCTCTACAATCTCCAGTTCCGGACCTGACGTGCTGTCGGGATTTACGCTGGTGCGGAACGCCGTGAAGCTCGACTTCCCGATCATCCCGGCGATCCGGTCGATCCTCACCGTGTGCGACGAGGTGGTCGTGAACGTCGGCCGCTCCGAGGACGACACCCGCGACCTCGTCGCATCGATCGCCGACCCACGCATCCGGATCCTCGACAGCGAGTGGGACTTCTCCAAGAAGAACCTGATGCTGTCGATCGAGACGCAACGCGCCATGGACGCCTGCCGCGGCGCGTGGGGCGTGTACATCCAGGCGGACGAGGTGCTGCACGAGGACGGCGCCCGCATCCTCCGGGACGAGGTCGCCGCGCACGACGGCGATCCGCGCGTCGAAGGCCTGCTGGTCCGGTACCTGCACTTCTACGGGAGCTTCGACCGCGTCGCGACCAGCCGCCGCTGGTACCGCCGCGAGGTGCGCTGCGTCCGGCTGGGTCGGGCGCACGATGTCCACCCCTATCAGGGCGCGCAGGGATTCCGCGTCGGGCCGCGCGACCGGAAGATCCGCGCCCGCCTCACCGACGCCGTGATGTTCCACTACGGCTGGGCCCGTCCCGCGCGCGCCATCAAGGAAAAGCTCGAGATCTCCAAGACCATCTATCCCTGGGGGAAGGAGCGCCTGGAGCGCGAGCGGCAGCGCGATCATCTCGAATGGATCCCCCTGCTGCGTCCGTTCACGGGCACCCACCCCGCGGCCGCGCGCGCCTGGGTCGCCGAACGCGCGCACGATCCGGAACGCGTCCTCGGCCCCCGGCGCTTCAAGCCCGAGCACCTGCGCTTCTACATCTCCGACTGGATCGAGCGGCTGAGCGGCGCGCGCGTGTTCGAATTCCGCAATTACGAGCTGGTGTAGTGCGCCGGACGCTCCCCTGGGCCGTCTTCGGCCTGCTCACCGCCACGCAGCTCGGCATCGGCGTGTGGCGCACCGCGGTCATGCTGCGGGGCGGGCTGGCGTCGGGCGTGCGCCCGCTCGAGTGGTCGACGGCGCTCGGCCTCGACCTGCTGATGTGCGGGCTGCTGGCCGCCGCCGCGTGGTGGTGGCTGCCGCCGCGCGGACCCCGCTCGGCCGCTGCGTGGGGCGCGCGCTTCCTGCTGCTCGGCTGGGCGCTGCTGCTCGTGCACTATGCCTGGGCGCTCGCCACCGGACGCCTCGCGCCGGCGCTCACCTGGGCCGCGCTCGCCGTCTTCTTCTCCGTCGGCTTCAGGGTGCGCAGACTCGGCAACGCCCCGGACGATGCCGCCGTCTCCGCGGCCGGCTCACCCGCTCCTGCCGGGGAGCGCCGCGCCGCGATCGCCATCGCCGCGTTGTTCTTCATCGCGCAGCTGCCGCATCTCGTCGTGCCGTACACGTTCACCGACGCCAAGCTCATCTGGGCCTGCCGCGCGTACCGGCTCGCCGAGCAGCACGCGCTGGCGGGGATCCTCGACTGCATCGATCCCGCCCGCCCGCCGCTCCACGCGGTGATGCTGTGGCTCGGCGTCGCCGATCCGACCTTCGAGGGGCGGCTGCTACCGCTGCTGATGTTCGGCGCGTTCGTGCTCGTGTTCCATCAATTGCTGCGGCGCGTGGCGCCGCGGCTCGCGCCGTGGGGCGTGGTGTGGCTGCTCGCGACCGATCAGGTCGTGAAGGGTCAGATCTCGAGTTATTCGGGCGTTCCCGAAATGCTCGCCGTCGTCGTTGCGCTCGCTGTGATCATCGACCAACGAGGCGTGACCGGCTCGCGCGGCGTGGCGCTGGCACTCGGCGTGGCCGCCGGCGCCGTCACCGCGCTGCTGCGGCGCGACGGGCTGCCCGAGTTCGTGCTGGTCTCCGTCGTGCTGCTCGCGGTGACGCGCCGCTGGCGCGATGGATTCGCCTGGGCGCCGCTCGCCGCGGCCGCGGTCGCCTATGCGTCCTGGGTATTCCGCCCCGACGCGCTCCAAAGCCCCCCGCTGTTTCCGCCGAGCCTCGGCGCGAGCGCCGGCGGGGCGTATCAGGTTCCCGCGGCGGAGCCGACGTTTCTCGAGCACATGTGGACCCTGGTCTATGGGGCGCAGGGGCAGGTGCTCTCGCACTACGGATACGGCGCGTTCGCGTGGAGCTGGTTGATCGTGACAATCTGGGCCCGGCGCCACGCAGCGGGAGCCGCGGGGGAGCGCCCGACGCTCGCGTCTGCGGCGACGCTGTTCGGCGTCGCGGGGCTCGCCGGCTGGCTCGCCACGCTCGGGGCGTATGCGGCCCTGACCGTTCTCGGGCACCCGCACATGTCGAGCCTGTTTGTCGTGCGGACGGGCTTCGGGCGGCACCTGGTACACTTCTTCCCGTTGTGTCTGCTGCACGCCGCGGCGCGCGCCGAGCGCTTGGTCGCGGCGGCGGCGCCGGTCGTGCCCTCGCGTTAGGGCGCGCGGCCGGGCGGCAGGCGCCCGTGCTCCAGCAGGTGCTCGCACATCCGAGACGTGCCGTGGCGGCGCGCGTGTGTTGGAAATGGACGACGTGCATTCACCTCGCGACGGCCCGGCCCGGTGCGGGCACTCCGCTGCCGAGGACGCTGTTGTACATCCGCACGTACGCCTCGGCCATGTGCAAGTGGGTGAAGTGTCCCTCGGCGAGGGCGCGGCAGGCCTCCGGCGCGCGCGTGCCGATCGTTTGCGCGGCGGCGATCAGCTCCTCGAGCGAGTCGCCCAGCGCCCCGACCTCAGGCGTCACGATTTCG
>JBOHSP010000287.1:0-11188 GCA_050733275.1 Gemmatimonadales bacterium | reverse complement strand
AGGCCGAGCTGTGGAGCTATCGGATCGACGGCGCTGCGCTGCGGCCCGTCCGCTACGGCTCGAGCTCCGACGTCCAGTTGTGGAATCTCACGTCGCTCGCGGTCCAGTTCCTGCTGTCCCGCCCTGCCCCTTCGACCAGGTGACTCCGTCATGAATCAGATCGCTGGCGTCGACATCGTGGTGATCGCGCTGTACTTCGCGGTGCTGCTGGGAATCAGCTGGTGGGCGGCCGTCCGCGAGAAGAAGGTCAGCTCCGACTACTTCCTCGCGAGCCGCGACGTCGGCTGGCTGGCGATCGGCGCCAGCCTGTTCGCGTCCAACATCGGGAGCGAGCACCTCGTGGGCCTCGCGGGCACCGGCGCGGCGAGCGGCCTCGCGGTAGGCCACTTCGAGTGGCTCGCCTGCCTGATCCTGCTGCTGCTCGGCTGGCTGTTCGTGCCGTTCTACCTGCGCAGCGGCGTGTACACCATGCCCGAGTTCCTCGAGCGCCGCTACAACCCCGCCGCCCGCTGGTACCTCACCTCCGTCTCGATCGTCGCCTACGTGCTCACCAAGATCAGCGTCACGCTGTACGCCGGCGCGCTGGTGGTGCAGGAGGTGACCGGGTTCGGCATGTGGACCAGCGCCGCCGCGATCGTCATCGTGACCGGCGCCTATACCATCGCGGGCGGGCTGCGCGCCGTGATCTACACCGAGGTCGTGCAGAGCGTCGTGCTGATCGCCGGCTCCCTGCTGCTCACGGTGCTCGGCCTCCAGGCGCTGGGCGGGTGGGACGCGCTCCAGGCGAGCGTGCCGCCCGACTTCTTCTCGATGTGGAAGCCGTCCGATCACCCCGACTTCCCCTGGACCGGCATCGTGTTCGGCGCGCCGATCCTCGGCGTGTGGTACTGGTGTACCGACCAGGTGATCGTGCAGCGCGTGCTCGCCGCGCGCGGCATCACCGACGCGCGCCGCGGCGCGATCTTCGCCGGGTTCCTCAAGATCCTGCCGGTGTTCATCTTCGTGCTGCCGGGCATCATCGCGGCGGCGCTCTACACGGAGATCCGCGCGGGCGCGACCGACCGCGCGTTCCCGGCGCTCGTCACCGGACTGTTGCCGGTCGGCATCAAGGGCCTGGTCCTCGCCGGCATGCTGGCGGCGCTGATGAGCTCGCTCGCCTCGGTGTTCAACTCGTGCTCGACGCTGATCACGTGGGACGTGTACCGGAAGCTGCGGCCGACGGCCACCGAGCTCCAGCTCGTCACGGTCGGCCGGATCGCCACCGGCCTGCTCGTGGTCCTCGGTTTGCTGTGGATCCCGCTGATGAAGTACATCTCGTCGCAGCTCTACATCTATCTCCAGAGCGTGCAGGCCTACATCGCGCCGCCGATCGCCGCCTGCTTCCTGCTGGGCATCTTCTTCCGGCGGCTGAACGGCACCGGGGCGATGGCCTCGCTCGTGACGGGCTTCGTGCTCGGCGCGGTGCGCCTGATCCTCGAGCTCGCCAATGGGACGGCAAAGACGAGCCTGCCCGATGGCAGCGTGTGGGCGTGGTTCGCCGAGGTCAACTTCCTGCACTTCGCCGTCCTGCTGTTCGCGATCTGCACGTTCGTGCTGGTGATCGTGAGCCTGATGACCAGGGCACCGGCGCCGGAGCGGCTGGACGGGATTACCTACGGCAAGCCGGACGTGGGTGAGCCGGGCGTCGCCCTGGCCGCCGCGCCGGCCGGACGCGGGCTGGACGTCGGATTATCGGTGGTGCTGGCGGGGATCCTCGGGGTCCTCTGGATCATCTTCGCGTGAAAAAAAGCGGGGACATGCAAAGACTAGACGCAACAGACGCAGCAGCGGTCACCAGGCTTGAGGTTGTGGGACAATCCTGCAGCCTCAGGACTCGTTCCCGCTGTGCGTCTGTTGCGTCTAGTCTTTGCCTTTCCGCGCTTTTGCTGTCGACCGCTGCCGGATGCCGACCGGCGACCACAGCGTCGGCCATCGCCCCGTCAGCCCGCTACGATCCGTCACGCGATTTAGGTCCTGTTTTCCAGGAGGTGCAACTCTCCGGCATTTTCGACGACTCGAAGACGTTCGTCGATGCTCGACCCCTCACCGATCCCGCCGAGATCCGGGCCGCCTACCGGCCCGGTGTGGACCTGCAGGCGTTCGTCGAGCGGAACTTCGCGCTGCCCCGGCCGGTGGCCGAGGACTTCGTCACCGACACCATGCGGTCGATGGAGCAGCACATCGCGGCGCTGTGGCCGGTGCTGATCCGGGCGCCCCCGCCCGACACGGCCCCGGGCCGCTCCTCGCTCATTCCGCTGCCGCGGCCGTACGTGGTCCCGGGCGGGCGCTTCCGCGAGGTCTACTACTGGGACAGCTACTTCACGATGCTCGGCCTGGTCGAGAGCGGCCGGACCGATGTGGTGCGCGACATGCTGGACAACTTCGCGTATCTCGTGCGGACGATCGGGCACATCCCCAACGGCAACCGCACCTACTATCTCTCCCGCAGCCAGCCGCCCTACTTCGCCGCGATGGTGGGGCTGTACGCGACGGCCACGGACACCGCGGAGGCGCTGCGCTACCTGGACGCGCTCGAGGCCGAGCACGCCTTCTGGATGGAGGGCGCCGAGCGCCTGCGCCCGGGCGACGCCTCCCGGCGGGTGGTGCGGCTGGAGGGCGGCGCGGTGCTGAACCGCTACTGGGACGATCGCACCGAGCCGCGGCCCGAGTCGTACCGGCCCGACCACGAGCTGGGCCGCACGCTGCCCGACGCGGCGCGCGCGGCGTTCTACCGCAACGTGCGCGCCACCGCGGAGAGCGGCTGGGACTTCTCGAGCCGATGGTTGCGCGATCCGGCGGATCTGCGCTCGCTCGAAACCACCGCGCTCGTCCCCGTGGACCTGAACAGCCTGCTGTATCACGCGGAACGGACGATCGCCGCGCTGCGCGCGTTCCGCGGGCGCGAGGGGGACGCGGCGGTGGCGCGGCGCTTCGCGGCCCGCGCGGCGGAGCGGCGCGCGGTGTTGCTCGCCGCGGCGTACGACTCCGCCACGGGATTTTTCTACGACGTGCGCTGGCGGACCGGCGAGCGCGTCACCGATCGGCCGACGCTGGCGGCCGCGGCGCCCTTGTACTTCGGTCTGGCAACGGCGGCCCAGGGACGGGCGGTGGCGGCGCGCCTCGAGCGCGAGTTCCTCAAGCCGGGCGGATTCGTCACGACGCTCATCGCGTCGGGACAACAGTGGGACGCCCCCAACGGCTGGCCGCCGCTCGAGTGGCTGGCGATCGCGGGCGTGCGCCGCTACGGGCGGGACGATCTCGCGAACACGGCGCGCGACCGCTGGCTGGCGCTCAATCGGAGAACGTATCGGTCGACGGGGCGGATGATGGAGAAATACGATGTTGTGGATCTGGATCGGCGCGCTGCCGGTGGTGAGTACCCGACTCAGGACGGCTTTGGCTGGACGAATGGTGTCGCGCTGGTGTTGTCCGCCCAACTGAGTCCTACAAACCGCTAGCGTCTCGGCGTCGCCTTTGGTTTGGCGGTCTGAGACTTGACGTATTCGAGAGCCACCAGCACCAGCTCCGCGCTTCGCATTCCCATCCGCATCGCCGTGTCCACCGCTTCCTCTTCGTCCATCCCCTCGTCGATCATGAAATAGGGAATCATGCCGGCGGCGGTGCGGTTGCCGCTGTTGCAGTGCAACAGCACCCGCCGGCCGCCCAGCTTGCGGAGCTGCTCGTGCATCTTGCCCATGACGGCGGGCGTGACGGCGCCGTGCACGATGGGGAGGTTGATGTAGTCCATGCGGGCGGCGCGCACGGCGGCCGGCTCGTCGTACGATCTCGGCTCCATCGGATCGCGGTTGTCCACGACGA
Source organism: Gemmatimonadales bacterium (assembly GCA_050733275.1). Lineage (GTDB taxonomy): Bacteria > Gemmatimonadota > Gemmatimonadetes > Gemmatimonadales > GWC2-71-9 > 20CM-2-65-7. The sequence goes on along the minus strand of JBOHSP010000287.1, from coordinate 7,330 downwards.
CTTCGCAGCCCGCGTCCCGGAGCGCCTTGAGGTGCTCCAGCGTCGGCTGCCCGCCGGTCACCCATCCGGGGATCGGCTCGGACGCGTTGGTCAGGTCCGGGACGGCTAGACGGAGCGTGGCCACTTGACAAAAGAATAAACTCGGAACACGGAATGCGAAACTCGGAACGTAGATTTGGGGTCATGCGCAACTGCCATGCCGCGCTGTTCCGCGTTCCGCGTTTCGCGTTCCGGGTGGCGGCGCTCTCGGCGCTCCTGCCCGTGCCGGCCGCCGCGCAAGCGCCCGAGGTCCTCCTCGCCACCACCACCTCCACCCGCGACGCCGGGCTTTTGGACACGCTGCTCCCGGTGTTCGAGCGGCTCAGCGGGTATCGCGTCAAGGTCGTGGCGGTGGGGAGCGGTCATGCGCTGGAGATGGGCCGGCGGGGCGACGCCGACGTGGTGCTGTCCCACGCCCCCCAAGCCGAGCAGGCGCTGGTGGATTCCGGGTACTTCGGCCGCCGCCTGCGCGTGATGCACAACGATTTCGTGATCGTGGGCCCGCCGGACGACCCTGCGGGGTTGCGCGCCCTGGTGCCGCGGGACGCGGCGGCGGCCCTGCGCCGCCTCGCCGAGCGCCGCGACCTCTTCGTCTCGCGCGGGGACCGCTCGGGGACGCACCTGCTCGAGCTGCGGCTGTGGGGCCTGGCCGGCGTGCGGCCGCCGCCGCCCACGGAGGCCCGCTGGTACCTCGAGGCCGGGCAGGGGATGGCGGCGACGCTCCAGATCGCCGACCAAAAGGCCGCGTACACGCTCACCGACCGCGCGACCTATCTCGCCTGGCGCGACAAGCTGCGGCTCGTGCCGCTGGTCGAGGGGGACGAGCGCCTGTACAACGTCTACCACGTGATGGAGGCCAGCGCGCAGGCGGGCGCGCGCGCGCTGGTGGACTTCCTCGTCTCCCCCGCAGCGCAACGAATTATTGCGGAGTTTGGGAAGGAGCGGTTTGGGCAGCCGCTGTTCGTGCCCGACGCGGCCGTTAAAAAGCCTGGTCCCACCGGATCGAGAGTCGAATCGCCGAGCTGATCAGTCCCACCATACTGTAGGTTTGCACGAAATTTCCCCACTGTTCCCTAGTCCGTGGGTCGATATGCTCGGCCAGCAGCCCGTGGGGGTTGCGGATGGCGAGCATCTGCTCGAACAGGCGGCGGGCTTCCTCGCGGTCGCCGATCGCGGCGAGCGCGTTGATGTACCAGAACGTGCACACCAGAAACGCGTTCTCCGGCCGCCCGAAGTCGTCCGCCTCGGTGTAGCGGAAGATGAAGTCGCCGCTTTTCAGCTCCCGCCCGATGGCGCGCACCGTGCTGATGAACCGCGGATCGTCGTCCGTCACGAAGCCAAGCTCGTTGAGCCGCAGCAGGCTGGCATCCATGACATCGCGGGTGCTGCCATCCAGCGTCGCCGTGAAGACGTTCTTCTGGTCGTTCCAGGCCCGCTCGGAGATCACGCGGTGCATCTCGGTCGCCTTCCCGCTCCAGTACGCGGCGCGCTCGGCCAGGCCGAGGTGCGTCGCGATTTTCGCGAGGCGGTCGCAGCCCGCCCAGCACATCGCGCTGGAGAACGTGTGCACGCGCGTGGTGCCGCGCAGCTCCCACAATCCGGAATCGGGCTTGTCGTAGACCTCGAGGCAGCGTTGGCCGAGCGTCTCGAGCCGCCGGAACAGCGTCTCGTCGCCGATGCGCACCAGCCGCCGGTCGAAGAACACGTGGGTCGCGGCGAGGATCGCGGCGCCGTAGACGTCGTGCTGCACCTGCTGGTGGGCCTGATTGCCGACGCGGACGGGTCCCTGGCCGCGGTAGCCGGGGAGCGAGGGCACGTCGCGCTCGTCCATCACCACCTTGCCGCTGACCGAGTACACCGGTTGCAGCCGGCCGCCGGCGCGCGCGGCCGCCTCCGCGACGATGTTCAGGATGTAGCTGAGGTAGCGCTCCATCGTGCGCGTGGCGCCCAGCCGGTTCAGCGCGTTCACGACGAAGTACGCGTCGCGCAGCCAGCAGAAGCGGTAGTCCCAGTTGCGCTTGGTGCCCGCCGCCTCGGGGACGGAGGTCGTCAGCGCGGCGATGATCGCGCCCGTGTCCTCGAACACGTTCAGCTTGAGGGTGATCGCGGCGCGAATCACCGCCTCCTGCCAGTTGAACGGAATCCCCAGCGAGCGCACCCACTCGCGCCAATAGGCGATGGTCTCACCCAGCAGGTGGCTGCCGACGTCGTGCACCGGTCCCTGCAGCGTCTCGTCCGGACCGAGCAGCAGCGTCACGGCGTCCTCGAGGAACAGGGTGTTTTCCTCGAGCACGGCCGTCACCGCGATGTCGGTGGTGAGCCGCAGCACGAGCTCCCGGCCGACGTAGCGGATGTGATTGCTGCCGTACGTGATCGCGGCGCGTTCCCGGCCGTAGTCCTGCGCCGGCCGCAGCCGGATGCGGATGCGCGGGTTGCCCGCGATGCGCTGAATGCGGCGCGCCAGCATCATCGGACAGTAGATCCGGCCGTACTGCCGGAACCGCGGCGCGAAATCCGTGATCTCGATGCCGCTGCCGTCGGCGTCGTACATCCGCGTGACGAGCACCGGCGTGTTGACGAGATACTCCTGCTCGCACTTGGCGAGGCCGAGCAGCTCGACGCGGTAGAACCCGAAGTCTTCCGGCCCGTCCGACGGGCGCAGCAGCGAGCAGAATACGGGATCGCCGTCGAAGCGCGGCACGCAGGCCCAGGTGATCTCGCCGCGCCGGTCGATGAGCGCGCCGACGGTGCCGTTGCCCACCAGCGCGAGATCGAGCGTGCTCACTGACTCAGCCACTGCTGGACGGCCAGGACGTCGCGCAGCCGGAAGCGCGCCGCCGTGCGCCCGGGCCCCACCTTGACGGAGTGGCCCCCCAGCCGGTTCACCGTGGCGAAGCCGTACTCGTCCGTCGCGTCGTCGCCCACGAACACGGCGGTGCGGCCCTGGAACGGCGACTCCTGCATGAACTCCAGCACGCCCACGCCCTTGTCCTTCCCGGCGGGCTTCATCTCCACGACGCGCTTGCCGCGCTGGATGCAAAACTCGCGTCCCAACACGGGCAGCATCGAGCGGGCCAGGCGGTGGGCGTAGCCGGCGAGGCGCGGCGCGCGGCGGTAGTGCAGCGCGAGCGACAGACCCTTGTACTCGAGCAGCAGGCCCGGTTTGCCGTTCACCGCATCGGCGAGGCGGTGCCGCGCGCGCTCGAACCGCTCGGCGGGGAAGTCGTGGCGCGTCACCACGCCCGCGGCGTTGCGGCGCTCCACCCCGTGCTGGCCGGCGACGGGCATCCGGACGTGCGGGAACAGCGTATCGATATCGTTGATCGGGCGGCCGCTGATCAGCGCGACGGCGCCGCCGGCGTCCTCGTACAGCCGCTCCAGCAGGAGGCGCAGTTCCGCGCTCACGCGCACGCCGCCGGGCGTATCGGCCAGCTCGATGAGCGTGCCATCCACGTCGAAGAAGTAGGCCCAATCCCGCCGCGGCGCCGGTGGTGCGGGCAGCCGCGGGGTCCTGCGGGCGGTCCCTGCGCTCAAGGCCGTCGGCTCGCTTTGGGCACCACGAGTCCCACGTCGGGACGGCGGCGCTCGCTGGACCGGGGCGTCACGAACTCGGGGAGCCGGCCGCGGCGCCGCATCCCGGCCGCGTCCATCAGCATCCGTCCCGCCCAGCGGTACACATTGAAATCCTGCAGCAAGCCGCGCATCAGCCGCATGCGGGTGCGCTGCTCGGCGGCGCCCATGGTGAGGCCGAGGTGCAGCGCCGCCGCGCACTGGTCGGTGTCGTAGGGATTCACGATCAGCGCCTCGGGCAGCTCCCGCGCCGCCCCCGTGAAGTGGCTGAGAATCAGCACGCCGCGCTCGTCGTCGCGCGCGGAGACGAACTCCTTGGCGACCAGGTTCATGCCGTCGTGCAGGCTCGTCACCATGCACAGATCGCCGCCCCGATAATACTCGAACACCTGGTCCGGCTGATGATGCTCGACCTTGAGGATGATGGGCGGATGCGTGGCTTCGGGGAACCGCTGGTTGATCTGGGTCGCGAGGTCGCGCACGCGCGCTTCGTAGGCGCGGTATTCCTCGATGCGGATCCGCGTGGGCGCCGCGATCTGGATGAACGTGAACCGGCCGATCCACTGCGGCTCGAGCTCGAGCAGCCGCTCCACCGCCCGCAGCCGCTCCTCGATGCCCTTGGTGTAGTCCAGCCGTTCCACGCCCACGCCGACGGCGTGCTCGGGCGGCAGGTCGTGGCGCTGCCGGATGACGGTCCGGCACTGCTCCACCGGCGTCGCCAGCAGCTCGGGCGGGGGCGGCCACTCGACGGAGATCGGGTAGCGGCGCACCGAGGTCGGCTTGCCGCGGTAGGAGACGGCGAACAGCTCGCGATCCACGCGGGCTTCGAGCAGCCGGTCGACCGTATCGACGAAGTTGTTGACGTGGAACTGCGTGTGGAACCCGAGGATGGTGCTGCCCAGCATGCCGTCGAGCAGCTCTTCGCGCCAGGGACAGATCGCGAACGCCTCCGGGTTGGGCCACGGAATGTGCCAGAACGAGATGATCGTGGCCGACGGCAGCGCCTGGCTGATCATCCGCGGCAGCAGCGCGAAATGATAGTCCTGGACCAGGACGATCGGATCGGTGGACTCCGCCTCCTGGACCACGGTCTTGGCAAACTTGCGGTTCGCCTTCACGTACTGCTCCCAGTCGCCGGTCCGGAAGATCGGGCGGACGTGGGCGATGTGACACAACGGCCACAGCCCCTCGTTCGCGAAGCCGTAGTAGTAGCCGGCTTCCTCTTCCGGCGTGAGCCAGACGCGGCGCAGCTGGTAGGCGGGATCGTCGGGCGGCGGCGGCACGGCGACGCGGTCGCGCTCGTCCACGACCTCGCGGTCGGCGTTGCCGCTGCCGTGCGCCACCCACGTCCCCGAGCAGGCGCGCATGATCGGCTCCATCGCGGTGACCAGGCCGCTCGCCGGGCGCCACACCTCGATCCCGGCGCCGCGCCGCACGTGGATATAGGGCTCGCGATTCGAGACCACGATGACTTCCTGGCCGCGCAGCTCGCGCTGCAGGATGTCGCGCAGCGTCTCGGGGGTCCACACCATCTGCTCTTCGTCGCGCGAGCGCAGGTCCGTCTCGAGGTCCTCGATGAGGGCGCGGACGTCCTTGGCGATGGGCCGCAGCTCGGGCGGGGGGAGCGCAGGGCCGGTGACGCCGGGGGCGGGGCGGAGCAGGGCTTCGCCGCGCAGCAGCGCGCGCAGCCCCTGCACCCAGCCGCGCCAGCTGAGCTGCGCGACGACGACCGTGATCAGCGCCACCACCACGCCGAGGCCCACGAAGAAGAGGAAGACGTACTCGCGGGTCTCGCGGCTGCGCCGCGCCACGAAGCTCATGTCGTGCACCAGCAGCAGCTTCCCCAACTCGATATTCTCGGCGTTCAGCGGGCGCACCGAGACGAGGATCGGCCCGTTCGCGGTCTGGAGCAGCGCCCCCGAGTCGCCGGCGGCGAGGAACTCGGCGACGTTCGCGCACGTCACCTCGGGCGGCAGCGTGGGGGTCGCCACCGGCCCACCCCCGGTGGAATCGGTGGGGCAGAAGCCCATGGCGAAGAGCCGCTCGTCCTGCGTGATGCGGGCGAAGGACTGGAGGATGCGGCGGCGGTTGCCGGTCTGGAGCAGCTCCGGCAGGGGGTCCTGCAAGGTGTTGGCGATGAGGCTGGCGCGAATGTCGAGATCGCGTATGAACCAGCGCAGCGTCATCTTGTCGACCAATGGCACCACGGCCCACGCGAACACCGCGAGCACCACAAGCAACGGCACGACGAAGCGCAGGGATAAACGCATAGCTCTGTAGATACCCACGTTGAGGGCGAGGGTCCAGAGGCAGCCTTAGTATATTGCACGCATATGCGAATGCCTACCAGGTGGATGATCCTCGCGGCGTCGACGGCATGCGCGGCCGGCGGCGGGGTCCCGGCTGCCGCGAACGCGCCGCGGCTCGAGTTCGAGGGGCCGGCGGGCAGCGGCGAGCCGAACCTCACCGTCACGCCGGACGGCCGAGCCGTATTGACGTGGCTCGAGCCGGCGGGGGAGCAGCGCCACACGTTGCGTTTCGCCGTGCGGGATGCCGGCGCGTGGTCCGAGCCCCGCACGATTCTCGACAGCGACTCGTTCTTCGTGAACTGGGCGGACTTCCCTTCGCTCGTCGCCCTGCCGGGCGGCGCGTGGATCGCGCACTGGCTCGCCCGCGTCCCGGGCGGCACGTATGCGTACCACGTACGCCTCGCCATCTCGCGCGATCAGGGCCGCACCTGGAGCCGGCCGCTCACGGCGCATCGCGACCGCACCGCCCAGGAGCACGGCTTCGTTTCCCTCATTCCGTGGGACGACAGCACCGCGGCGCTGGTCTGGCTCGACGGCCGCGAGATGACCGCGCCCCAGGCCGGTGCGCACGACGCCGCCGGCGACATGACGCTGCGGTTCACGACCGTGACCGCGGGTGGCCGACTGGGCGAGGAGATGCTGCTCGATCGCCGCACCTGCGAGTGTTGCCAGACGGCGCTGGCCCGGGCCGCGGCGGGACCGGTCGCGGCGTACCGCGACCGCAGCCCGGAAGAGATTCGCGACATCACAATCGTGCGGCGCGTCGGGTCCACGTGGACGGAGCCCGCGCGCGTGGCTGCGGACAACTGGCACTATCCCGGCTGCCCCGTGAACGGCCCGCAGCTCGCCGCGGCGGGCGATACGGTCGCCATCGCGTGGTTCACCGCGCCGGACGGGGCGGCGCGCGTACAGGTCGCGTTCTCCGTGGACGGCGGCGCGACGTGGAGCGCAGCGCAGCGCGTGGACGACGGGCGCCCGCAGGGCCGCGTGGACGTCGTGCTGCTGAACGGCGGCGACGCCCTGGTGACGTGGGTCGAGGGAACGTCCGAGATCCGCGCGCGACGGGTCGAGCGGGACGGCGATGCCAGCCGGTCGTGGCGCGTCAGCGAGACGTCGCAGGGCCGCGCGGGCGGCTTCCCCCGCATCGTGCCCGCCGGCGGTGAGATCCTGTACGCCTGGACCAGCGGAGCCGGTGTGCGGATTGCGGCGCAGCGACTCGACTAGATATATTCCTCGTACGATGTGCCCGCCGATCGCCAGATTCAGCGCCGTCTTCCTGTTCTGCGCGCAGCTCCTCCCACTCGGCCTGCCGCTGATGTGCGAGCAGGTGCGACATGATCCCTCCGCGGGCTGTGAGCAGCAGATGCCGTCGCAACACATCGCGGCGGTGGACGTGGAACGCGCAGCACCAC
>JBOHSP010000286.1:0-4347 GCA_050733275.1 Gemmatimonadales bacterium | reverse complement strand
CGCCTACGCGTTGTGTCTCGAGCACGAGGCGCATCTCGAGGAGGCCGAGGATGTGCTGCTGACGTTGATCCGGGTCGGCGGCGAGCGGCTTGCCGCGTCGGAGCTGGTGATGACGTGGCTGCGGCTGGGCCGCGTGCGCCGGATGCAATCGGATTTCGAGCGCGCCATGGAGGCGTATACCGAGGCTGGTCGGCGCGCCGGGACTACAGGCGATCAGGAGTCCGTTTTGTTGAGTCGGATCGGTCGCTGCAACGTTTTGTACTTCCAGGGCAACTTGGCCGAGGCCGAGATGGAATGGCGCGCAGTCCGGGCAGATGCCGCCGCTTGTCGTTACCGCACCGGAGAGGCCCACGCAGAGCACGGGTTGGGGACGGTTCTACAGCGTCGGGGGCAACCACAGGAGGGCGCCCCGCACTTGTGGCGTGCGTATGAGCTCTATGAGGACGAGGCTGCGCGACTACGGGTGCTGAACGACCTTGGCAACGTCCTGCTGTCGCTCGGGGATGTCATTTCTGCCGAGAAAGCACTATTGCAGGTTGTGCGTCGCGATAAAGTCGTGGAAAACGTGACCAACGCCATGATCGAGTTGATGCATTGCGCGTCGTTCCGGCATGATCGCGTCTCGTTTGAGCGGTGGCGCGAACAGTGCCTTGCCAACATGGACGAGATTCTTCCCAACGTGCGCGCGGACTACTACCTCAAGGTTGGCATCGGACTCGCGCGGTTCGGCAGCTATCGCAACGCCGATACGAACGTGCGGCAGGCGCTCGAAATCGCCGTCTCGCACGGCCTCCATGAGCTCGTATTCAGGGTCGAGCGGATACGGGCCGGGCTTCAAAGCTGTAGTGCTCTCCAATGCTCTGAGAGCACTACAGCTGAGCCCGTCGCTTGGACAGAAGCTCTCAAGGAGGTTTCCGCCTCCTTGACGAGCCTCAGTGCGTAAATGAGGAGTTACTTGCAGACCGCCGGATTGCTCGTGTCGCACGCGTAACGCGGTCCGGTCGCATCGGCACAAGCGGCGGCGGAAAGCGCGAACGTCACGAGGACCAGCGAGAGCGCGAAGCGGATGCGGCGGGCCATAATACCTCCACGGTCGAAGTTGGGTGAGGCGCCAAAAACCCTCCCAACTTGATCGTCGGGACCGTCTGTGTTTAGGGTGTTTTTGCTGCACCGTAGGGCGATTTTGCGGCACCAGCCGCATTCAAGGGGAGTCATGCTCGTACTCGCGGCCGTACCGGATCTGCAGTATCAGCGCTTGCGGCGCGCGGCGGCGCCGCAGTTTGCGCTGGCGCACAGCGCCACTTGGGACGAGGCGCTGCAGACGATCCGCAGCCGGCCCGTGGAAATCGCTGTCGTCGATCCCCTACTGACCGGCGGCGCCAGCGGCCAGGAGATCGAGCGCCTCCGGGTGCTGTTTCCCTCTCTCCCGCTGATCCTCTACACGACGCTGACGCCGCAGCTCGCCAGCGTGCTGCTCGCGCTCGGCCAGCGCGGCATCCGCCACGTCGTGTTCTGCCGTTTCGACGATCACCCCGAGCGGCTGCGGGAAGTCATCGCCGCCGAAGAGATGCATGCCGCGTCGCATCAGCTCCTCGACAAGCTCACCGCGGCTCTCGCGCCGCTGCCGCGCGAGCTGCGCTGGGTGCTCGAGGAAGCGCTCCGCACCCCCGGCGAGGTCCAGACGATCCAGCAGTTCGCCGCGCGCGCCCGCGTGGACCGCGGCACGTGTGCCCGCTGGTTCGCCCGCGCCGGCCTGCCGAGCCCGCGGCACATCCTCGGCGCCGCGCGCGTGCTGTACGCGCACCGGCTGCTGCAGGACCCCGGCTTCACCATCGAAGACGTCGCGCAACGCCTGGGCTATGCGCAGGCCAAGACGCTGCAACAGCACGCCCGCACCTACCTCGGCCTCACCGCCGGCGAGATGCGGCTGTCGCTGACCGCCGACGAGGCCACCTCGCGCATCGTCCGGGGATTTCTCACGCCGCTGCGCGCCGAGCGTGCGGCGGCCGTCAACGAGGCATGACACCGGGCCGCGGGGTCCCGCCCTCGCCGCCGTGCCCCACCGTGCTCGTCGTGGACGACGAGGCGGGGCTGCGGCGCGTGCTCGAGCGGTACCTCACGCGCTACGGCTACCACGTGCTCGGCGCCGGCACGGCCGAGTCGGCCTACGAGCTGCTGGGCCGCGAGATGGCCGACGCGGTGCTGCTCGATATTCATCTGCCGACCATGTCCGGCCTGGCGCTCTACCTCGCCCTGATCCACCGCTGGCCCGCGCTCGAGGGCCGGATCGCGATCATGACGGGAGATGCCGACGCGGAAGACGTCCGCACCTGGCTCGACCGGCATCGCTGCGCCGTGATCCGCAAGCCGTTCAATCTGCAGGAAGTGGCGGACTGGACGGCCGCGGTCCTTCGGGAACGCGACCGGCGCGATGCCGGCGCCGGGGCCATGGATGCATGAGTGCCCCGACCGTCCACGCCGATCCCCTGCACGTGCTGCGCGAGTACCGCGGTCTCGCGCCCTGGAACCTGCGCGACCTGTCACTGCTCGTCGGCGCCGTCCTCGATGCCTCGGCGGTGACGCCGATCAATGCGGCCGCCAAAGCGTCACCGAGCGAGCGCACCGTCCGGTTCTACGTGACCCGCGGGCTGGTGAGCCCGCCGGAAGGCCGCGGCACCGCGGCAACGTACTCCTATCGCCACTTCCTCCAGCTCCTCGCGATCAAGCTGCGCCAGATGGAGGGCGCCACGCTCGCGGCGATCACCAAGGAGATGCACGATCAGACGGGCGACGTGCTGGAACGGCGCTGCGCCCAGACCCTCGGCGCCTCGCTGCCGCTCCCCGATCGCCTGCCGCTCAAGGGGGCGGAGGGCATGCCGCGCGGCCGCTCCGGCCGCGCCCTTACCGCCTGGCTGACGCGCGACGCCGCGAAGCCGGACGCGGGGCCCAGCACCTGGCGTCGCATTCCCGTCACGCGCGGCGTCGAGTTGCACGTCGACGCCGATCATCCGTTGGCGCGGGTCGGGCCGGACGAGGCGGGACTCGCCGAGGCGGTGCGCGAGGCGCTCGCGAAACTGTTGCCGGCCGCTGGCGCGTAACGTACTGGCACGACGAAAACAGAACCGCCAGCGCCATCCACGGGAGAACGACACATGTGGGTATTTCTGGTTTTGGCCGTCGCCGTCATGTTGTGGGTCATCGCAGCCTATAACGGCCTGATCTCCCTCAAGAATCAGACGGTCAACGCGTTCAAGCAGATCGACGTCCAGCTCAAGCGGCGACACGATCTGATCCCCAACCTCGTGAACGCCGTCAAAGGCGCGATGGAGTTCGAGCGCTCCACACTGGAGGCGGTGATTCAGGCGCGGAACCAGGCGGTGAAGGTCGGCGCCGGCGGCGCCGGACCCGAAGCGATGAAGCAGATCGGCCAGGCCGAGAACGCGCTGTCGGGCGCGCTCTCGCGGCTACTCATGGTGGTGGAGCGGTATCCGGAGCTCAAGGCTACGAACAACATCGGCCAGCTCCAGGAGGAGTTGACCTCGACCGAGAATCGCATCGCGTTCGCGCGCCAGCTCTACAACGACACGGCGACGCACTACAACACCAAGCAGCAGCAGTTCCCCACACGGCTCGTGGCTGGGCTGGCGCAGGCGCACCCCGCCGATCTGTGGGAGATCGAGGTGGCGGCGGAGCGGGCGGTCCCTCAGGTTGACCTCTCCGGACGCTAACCTCTTTGAGCAACAGCAAGCCAATCGCCGGCGCACGACCTGGCTGGTGATTGGCTTCGTGCTCTTCTTCGCCTGGCTGGGATTCGGCGGCGACTACATCGCGTACCTCTGGACGACGGGTGATCCCACGGGCGAGCCATTCCAGCCTGACCGCTACCGCCACGTGTTCCCGTGGTTCGGCATCGTGGTCACGGCGATCGGAGCCGGCTTCGCCGCCTCCGCCTACCGCAAGGGACCGCGCGGCGTCCTGTGGGCGAGCGGCGCGCGGGAAGTGACGGTGCCCCAGACCGACGCGGAGCGCCAGCTCGTCAACGTCGTGGAAGAGATGGCGATCGCCTCGGGGCTGCCCCGCCCCAGGATCTGGATCGTTCCCGACGACGACCCCAACGCCTTCGCGACGGGGCACAAGCCCGAAGACGCCCATGTCGCCGTCACCAACGGGCTGCTCGCGGTCTGCACCCGCGACGAGCTGCAGGGGGTGATCGGCCACGAGCTGGGGCACATCAAGAACCTGGACGTGCGCCTCATGACTACGCTGGCCGCGCTGGTCGGCGCCGTGGCGCTGTTGGGCGACGGCATCGGCCGCTCGTTGGGCCGCGGCCGCATCGGCGGCCGGGGC
>JBOHSP010000285.1:0-5688 GCA_050733275.1 Gemmatimonadales bacterium | reverse complement strand
CGGAAGCGCTGCGCGTGACGCTGCGGCCCGCCACGGGCAAGTCGGCCGCGCCGTCCGTGCGCTGGCTGGAGCGCCGCGGCCGGAAGGCGCCCAACGTCACGCTGGCCAGCGTGCCGCTCGATCTCGCGCCCGTCTTGAAGGACGCGCTGTTCGACCGGGTGGAAACGGTCGTGCTCACGAGCGCGACGCTCGCCGCCGGCGGCGACTTCACGTTTCTCGAGGAGCGGCTGGGGCTGGCGCTGCCGCCCTCGCGCGTGCGGGCGCGGGAGATCCTGCCGTCGCCCTTCGACTTCGCGTCGCAATGCGTGTTCGGGATTCCCACCGACATCCCCGAGCCGCGGACGGACGAACCGGGCCACGGCGCCGCGGTCGCCCGCGTCTTGCTGGAGCTGGCTCACGCCTCGGACGGCGGCATCTTCGCGCTGTTCACGAGCCACGCCGCGCTGCGCCGCACCGCCGACGCGTTGCGCGGCTCGCTCCCCCACAGCCGCTGGCCCCTGCTCGTGCAGGGCGAAGGCCAGCGCGATCAGTTGCTGCGGCGCTTCCGGGAGGCCGGCTCGGCCATCCTGCTCGGCACCGACTCCTTCTGGGAGGGCGTAGACGTGCCCGGCCGCGCGCTGCGCGTGCTGATCCTCGCCAAGCTGCCGTTCAAGGTGCCGAGCGAGCCGCTCACGGCCGCCCGTCTGGAGCGTCTCACCGAAGCCGGCGTCGACGGGTTCACGCATTACCTCGTCCCGCTCGCCGCGCTCAAGCTGAAGCAGGGGTTCGGGCGGCTGATCCGCACCAAGTCGGACGTGGGCGCGGTGGTGCTGCTCGACCGGCGCGCGGTGACCCGGCGCTACGGCGCCATGATACTCGAAGGTCTCCCGCCGGCCGCCAGAGCCATCGGCGGCTGGCCGGAAGTCCGCCAGGAGCTGGAGGAATTCTTTGCGGTACACGGCATCACGGCGGCAATGCGCGAGTAAACTCGCGGCTCGGCCCTACCCGTAAACGGGCGCGGTCGCCGTTTTAGCGGCAGGGCCGAGCCGCGGCTTCAGCCGCGCCCAGGGCCTAAGCCCCTGAAGGGCTAAGAAGTCGGCGGAGAACGGAGTAGATTCCCTGCCATGTATTGGATCGTCTGGTCGTACGACGTGAGGCCCGAGCAGGTGCGGCCGTTCGCGCGGGCCTACGGCGAAAACGGGGACTGGGAGCGGCTGTTTCGCCGCGCACCGGGATACGTGGGCACCGAGCTGCGGAAAGAAACCGACCGCGCGGCGCACTATTTGACGATCGATCGCTGGCAGACGCGGGCTGACTACCAGCGGTTCAAGGACGCCTTCCGCGAGGAGTATCGAGGGCTCGACGCGCGCTGCCGCGCACTCACGGAATCGGAACAGAAGGTCGGCGATTTCGAAACCACGGCCGAGGAGCACGCGAGTGCCGGGGGCTAGCCGGCGGGTCGGCCGTTTGCCGACCTATCCGATGGAAAAGCTGCCGGCGATCAAGCGGCGGCTGCTGCAGCAGGGCGTGGACCTGATCGACGTGGGCGCCGGCGACGCCGACTTTCCGCCGCCCCGCGTCGCCGTCGAGGCCCTGGCCCGCGCCGTCCAGGATCCGGCGATGAGCCGCTACGCCTTTCAGCTCGGGCTGCCGGCCTTCCGCGAGGCGGCGGCCGCCTACATGCGGCGCCGATTCGGCCTGACACTCGATCCGTTCGCGGAGATTCACCCGCTGCTCGGCTCCAAAGAGGGCATCGCGCACTTCGCCGCGTCGCTGCTCGACCCCGGGGACCTCGCCATCGTGCCGGTGCCGGGCTACGCCGTGTACCACGGCGGCACCGTGCTCGCGGACGCCGAGCCGTACCTCTACGATCTCACGCCGCGCGCCGACTTTCTGCTCGAGCTGGGCGAGCTGCCCGCCGACGTGCTGCGCCGCGCAACGCTCGTTTACTTGAACTATCCGAACAACCCGACCGCCGCCATCGCGCCGCGCGATTACCTGGAGCGCACCGTCGCGCTGTGCCGCGAGCATGACCTCCTGCTCGCCTACGACAATCCCTACTGCGAGATCACGTTCGACGGCTATGTCGCGCCGAGCATCTTCGAGATCCCGGGGGCGATGGACGTCGCCGTCGAGTTCCACTCGCTGTCGAAGACGTTCTGCATGACGGGGTGGCGGCTGGGCTGGGCCGTGGGCCGGCCGGAGCTGATCGCCGCGCTGGCGCGCGTGAAGAACTACGTGGACACCGGGGCGTTCCTGGCGGTGCAGGCGGCGGGCGCCGCCGTGCTGGCGCAGGCGGAGCGCCTCGCCGCCGGGTACGTGGCGCAATTTCAGGAGCGCCGCGACGCGCTGATCCCCGCGCTGCGGGCTCGAGGGTTCGAGGTCGAGCCGCCGCGCGCCACGATGTACGTCTGGATCCCGCTGCCCGACGGGATCACGTCTGCCGCGTTTCAGCAGCGTGCGCTCGAGGATGTGGGCGTCGTCACGCTGCCGGGCAGCGCGTTCGGGGCGAGTGCGGACGGTTTCTTCCGCATCGCGCTCACGGTGCCGACGCCGCGCCTCGTCGAGGCGGCGGAACGACTCGGCAAGGTGCTGGCCGCTGTTTGACCGCACGATTCCCCGCCTGCCGGTGGGCCGCGCGTGGTTACCCGCGGCGGTCCTGCATATCGTCGCGGTCGTGCTGTTCGTCACCGTCCCCTGGCAGGCCCCGCGACCCGAACCCGAGTTCATTCTGCTGCCGCCGGTCGATACGGGCGGCCCGGTCTACTACGTGCCCGGAGCGCGCGAGACGCCGTCACGGGGCCCGAGTGTCGTGACGTCGCGTCGCGAGCCCGAGGCGCCAGCGGCTCCGCCTCCGCCGCCCACCGCCGCCCCTTCGCCGCCCGATACCGCTCTCACCATGCCCGCGTACGACCCGGACGCGGAACGGGTCGCCCCAGCCCCTGCAGTCGGCGATGGGCGGCTGTGGGTGAGTCCGCGGCCGCCGCTCCCCGCCGCCGTGGCCGAGGCGCTGTATGGCGACAGCACGGAGCGCCACGCCGCGGCGATCGGCCGGCTGCGGGCGATGGTCGATTCGTTGAATCAGGTGCTCGATCAGATCCAGCGCAACCAGCAGCGGCCCTCGTGGACGATCGGCGGCGAGGACGGCGGACTCCCCAAATTCGGGATCGACTCGCAGTACATCCACGTCGCGGGGATCAAGATCCCCACGCTCGCGCTGGCGCTGCTTGGCGACCTGCTGCCGGCGGGGAACTTCGACGAGACGATGCGGAACCGGCAGCTCCACGAGATGCGCGTCGACCTGCTGCACGCGGCCGACCGGGCGCAGTCGTTCCAGGATTTCCGCCGCTACGTGCGCGAGCTGCGCGCGCGCAAGCAGGCGGAGCGCGACGCGGAGCGCCGGCGGCGGCAGCCGCCCGACACGGTGCAGGTGATTCCCTGAAAAACAACGGGGGAGCCGCGAGGCTCCCCCCCGTTCGTCGCTGCGTCGGCTACAGCCTGCGCAGCTGGCCGCGGATTTCCCCCCCGGGGTAGTCTCCCGGCTCCTGCGGGTCGGTGCCCCCGATGTTATCGCTCGTGTGGATGTTCACGTATCCGTTGCCGGCCCGTATCGCAGCGAGCACGTCAGCCGACACGACTTCGGAACCAATGGCGATCACCGTGGTGCCGGGATAGTCGCCTGGCGTCGGCAAGAGATTGAGGATGACGTCGCCGGCCTCGCCTTCGGGTGCTTCGTGGATATGGCCGATGTTGACGTTCTCGATTCCGGTGACCTCGACACGCCAGCTCACCAGGCTGTCGAGCACGGTGATGGTGGCCTGGCCGGTCGCCGTCGTGGGTGTGGGGAGCGCCGGAACCTCGTTGGCGCCGTTCAGTTCGGCCCGATAGATCTCCACGTCTGCCGGAATCCCCGTCACGTCATCGTCGCAGGCGACGCCGAGCAGCGCGACCGCGGCGAGGACGGTAAAAACGCGCGTTACGCGCATACTTCCTCCTTGGATACTCTGGTGGTTCACGCTTCGGACAGGACTCAGCAATGATCCTCCTTCCAGGCGGCTTGAAGGATTGCGCTACTGCACGACCACTTTCGCCGTCATGAACGGATGCGGCTCGCAGTGGTACGGGAACTCCCCGGGGCCGGTAAAGGTGTGTGAAAAGCGGGCACCGGGGTTCAAGCTGGGAGAATCCCACTCGGAAGCGTCGGCCGTGGACGTGTGCGGCTCGGTGCCTTCCGGCTCGCAGTTGATCCACGTGACGGTCGCCCCTACGGGCACGAGAATCGAATCCGGCAAAAACGCAAAGTTGTTGATCGCCACGACCACGTCCCCGGAATTGATGACCGCCACCGGGATCTGGCAGCTCGCGAGGCCGGGATTCGGTCCGGGGCCGGTCCGGTCCGAAAAGCAGGCGGCGCCGAGGAGCAGCCCGAGCGCGACGCTCGCGAGCACGGCGGTCGGGTACCTGAGCGCGCTCATGGCTCGCTCACCACCACCGCGCCCCGCATGAACGGGTGCGGCGTGCAATGATAGGCGTACTCGCCGGGGCGCTCGAACCTGCGGCGCCAGGTCCCGCCCGGCGCGATCAGCCCAGAGTCCCACGAGCCATCAGCGGCGGTCACCGTGTGCTCGACCACGTCGTTGTTGGTCCATGCCACCGTCGCGCCGGCGGACACTGTGATCGGAGCCGGAAATGCCATCTGAGCGATTGATACAGCGACTTCACCTGCCCGCGCGCCCCCTTCGCCGCCCTCCGCCGCCGTCCGCCGCCCTCCGCCGCCGAAGTATCTACTCAACGTGAACGGAATCGTGAACTCGAACCCGCCGCGGACCCGATCGAGGCCGCGCGAGACGCCCTGGAGCGTGGCGGTGTTCGTGTTCGTGACGTGGAGCGACAGCGTATGCGGCGTGTAGGGAATGGCGAGCTGCAGCCCGGCGCCCCACGCGACCTTTTCGTTGTCCTCGGGATCGAGCAGCGACGCGACGTCGCCGGCGAGCGCGATGTAGCGGGACAGGCGCAGCGTCGCGCCGCCGCCGATCACGCCCCGCACCTCGTCGCGATCGTAGCCGTTCGACAGCACGCGCCCGATCGCGAGCAGGCGCAGCCGAGCGGCGGGCTCGTACGCGAGCGACAGCTCGCCGTCCACGCTCTGCGCCGCTTCGTTGTAGCCGGCCTGCACCGCCGCCGCGAGCGGGCCGAGCGGCGCGCCCGCGCGCGCGAAGAACTCCCACTCGTTGGGCAGCGTCGGCGCGACGTCGGACGATGTCGCGTAGTTGAAACCCAGGGCCAGCGAGCGGCTGAGCGGATATGACAGGAGGAACGTAGGGGAATTCGTGACATCGCGCAGCGGCGCGGAGCCGATGCCGAAGCGGTGCACGAAATTGAACTGCAGCGTCCCCGACTGTCCTAGCCAGCCGCCCCACAGGTTGGGAGGACGGTCCAGCACGGATTGGCCGCCCGCGCCGGCCGGCAACAACAGCGCCACGCCCACCACGAGTGTCTGACGAAGAATCGCTCGGTGCACGGTCTCCTCATGGCAATGCCGCCGCCTCGAGGCGGCGGAGTGCCGCCTCCTTGCCGACGACGTGCAACAACTCGTTGACCGGTTCTGATACGGTGCCTCCCGTCAGGGCGATCCGGATCGGCTGAAAGATCTTCCCTGCCGCCACGTTGCGCTCCGCCGCGACATTGCGCAACACCCGCTCCAGGCTC
>JBOHSP010000284.1:0-8278 GCA_050733275.1 Gemmatimonadales bacterium | reverse complement strand
GTCGCCGCGCGCACCACGTTCGTCGGGGCCGAGCTGGGACTCGCGTACCGGCCGGACGGGCAGGGCCGGATCGCGCTGTCGCTCGCCGGTGGCGAGACGGCGGGGCGCGCGGCGGCGCGCGTCCAGCTCAGCGCGCAGTTCGTGGTGACCCCCGTCCTGCGGCGCGGCGCCGGGCTGTACGGCGGCCTCGGTGTGGCAGTGGCGGCGCGCCGCAGGGCCCGGAGTCGGGGCTACATCGCCGTGTTGCTCGGCGTCGAGTCCGCGCCGGGGGGCCGCGGCGGATGGTACGTGGAGCTCGGCCTGGCCGGCGGGGTGCGCGTGGCCGTGGGGTGGCGCGTGCGCTGGTGGCGGGCCGGCTGACGCGGAGCGCGGAAACGAAAAGGGCGCCCGGTGGGGCGCCCCGCCGTGCCTCGCCTGCCGCCGGTGTCAGGCACCGACGGGCGCCGTGCGCGCCACGACGGGCCGGCAGTACCGCTCGCCCAGCACGCGGAGCTCGCCCAACTCCGCCTCGGTGAGGTCTTCGAAGCGATCCGCCAGGTACAACATCGTATCGTCGAACCACTCCTGCTGATGCTCCGCCGCCGCCTCGAGCACGCCGCAGCGAAGGATATGCGAGAACAACTCATCTCGGGCCTGCTCGAAAGTCGTGGGAACCGCGTGCTTCCTGGGCTCACTACGTTTTTTAGCCATGTGCCGAGTGCTCCTCTGTGGTGGAACGGCGCCGCAAAATAACGGGTTAAATGCTATAATGCCACGGCGGGTCGATGGGGTTCCCGCCGCTTGAGGAGGACGGATGAGCGACGAAGTCTATGGACCGGAGCGGGCGCAGCGATTGGTCGCGCTGCTGCGCATGCTGGCCGAACGGATACAGGAGCTGGACCGGGCGGGTGGCAGCCGCTTGCTGGACGCCGCGCCGGAGCTGCAGAAGCTGCTGGGGAATGCGCGCAGCGAGCTGTTCCATTATGAAGTCCGCAGCACGTACGATACGCCGGACGTCGCCGAGAGCCGCCGCATCGTCGAGGAAGCGGAGCGCCACGGGCGCGAGCTGCCGTTCGACGATGCGCCCGACGAAGACCAACCGTGGAAATGGGGGGACGGGGAGGCATGAACCGCTTTTACGTCGTGTTCGTGGCGCTGGCGGTGGCGCTCGGCGCCGTGCTGATCTATATGCTGACCGCCGCCCCGGGGGGCGGGTCGCGCGCCGCCGCCGGCACGCCGGCGACCGTAGTGGACGATGGGTTCCGCGGCTATACGCTCGGCAGCGACAGCGCGCCCGTCGAGATCACCGAGTACGGCGACTTCGAATGCCCGGCCTGCGCGTCGTTCGCCACGATCCAGATGCCGACGATCAAGAACCAGCTCATCGCGACCGGCAAGGTGCGGTGGCGGTATCGGGATTTCCCGCTGGCGATGCACGCCTACGCGCGGCTCTCCGCCCACGCCGCGCAATGCGGGGGGGAGCAGGGGAAATTCTGGGAGATGCACGACCAGTTGTTCGCCAACCATTCCTGGGCCCAGACGGGCAGGGATCCGTCGCAGCTGTTCCGCGACATGGCGCGCGCCGTGGGGCTGGACGTGGGCCGCTACGACGACTGCATGAGCAGCGGGCGCTATGCCTCGCGCATCGAGTTCAGCCGGCGGGAGGGCGAAGAGCGCCTCGTCAACGGCACGCCGACGTTCTTCATCAACGGCGCGCAGTACACCGGCCGCTCCAACTCTGACGCCGTGAAGCGCGCCGTCGACAGCGTGATTGCCGCGCGCGGGCGCTGATGCGGCAGCGGCAGGCGATCGCGCTGCTCGCGCTGATCGGCTTTTTCATCGCGCTGTATCTGTGGCTGCATCAGGTGGGGGTCGCCGGCGAGCTGCGCTGCGGTACCGGCGGCTGCGACACCGTCCAGGCCAGCCGCTGGGCGCGCCAACTGGGGATCCCCGTCGCCTTCTACGGCGTGGTGGGCTACGCGGCCATCCTCGCGGTGGCCCTCGCCGGCCTGCGCCCCGCCGCGCTCGCGAGCCCGGCGCCCGCGCGCTGGCTGCTGCTGCTGTCCACCGCCGGCGTGCTGTTCAGCGCGTGGCTCACCTACCTTGAGCTGTTCGTGATCCACGCGATCTGTCGCTGGTGCGTGGGGAGTGCGGTGGTGATGGCGGGGATTTGGGGAGTCGCGATGGTGGGGACGAAGGCGCATAAAGGCGCGTAAAGGCGCAGAGAGGCGCAAAGGCACAAAGGCGCAGAGAGGCGCCGTTGGTTGTTAGGATTCTTGCGCCTCGTATTGGTCGCGAAGCTTCGCGACTACGCCCGGATCCGCCAGCGTCGTCGTATCGCCGAGCGCCCGCCCTTCGGCGATGTCCTTGAGCAGGCGCCGCATGATCTTGCCGCTGCGCGTCTTGGGCAGGTCGGCCGAAAACAGGATGTCGTCCGGCTTGGCGAGCGCCCCGATCTTTTTGGCGACGTGCTGGCGCAGCTCCTCGCGCAGCGGCTCGGTCGCCTGGTGGCCCTCCTTGAGCGTGACGAACGCCGCGAGCGCCTGGCCCTTGAGCTCGTGCGCCTTCCCGACCACCGCCGCCTCGGCGACCGCGGGATGGTCCACCAGCGCGCTCTCGACCTCCATCGTGCCGATGCGGTGGCCCGCCACGTTCAGCACGTCGTCCACCCGGCCGAGAATCCAGAAGTAGCCGTCCGCTTCGCGTTTCGCGCCGTCGCCCGGGAAGTACGTCTTCGGCCAGCGGCTCCAGTATGTCTGCCGGTAGCGTTCGTCGTCGCCCCAGATCGTGCGCAGCATGCCGGGCCAGGGTGACGTGATGGCGAGGTAGCCGCCACCGACGCGCACTTCCTTGCCTTCGCCGTCGAGCAGCGTGGCCTCGATGCCGGGGAACGGAATCGTCGCCGATCCCGGCCGCGTCGTCGTGACGCCGGGGAGCGGCGTGATCATGATCCCGCCCGTCTCCGTCTGCCACCAGGTGTCGACGATCGGACAGCGGCCGCCGCCGATGTGCTGGTGATACCACATCCAGGCTTCGGGATTGATGGGCTCGCCGACGGTGCCCAGCAGGCGCAGGCGCGACAGGTCGTGGCGCGCGGGCAGCTCCGCGCCCCACTTCATGAAGGCGCGGATCGCCGTCGGCGCAGTGTAGAAAACGGTCACGCCGTGCTTGGCGCAGATCGCCCAGAAGCGGTCCTTCCCCGGATGATCCGGCGCCCCTTCGTACATCACGGCCGTCACCCCGAGCGCGAGCGGGCCGTACACGACGTACGAGTGCCCCGTCACCCAGCCCACGTCCGCCGTGCACCAGAACACGTCCTCGTCCGTGAGGTCGAACACCCACTTCGTGGTGGCGTAGACGTGCGTGAGATAGCCGCCGGTGGTGTGCAGGATCCCTTTCGGCTTGCCCGTCGTCCCGGAGGTGTAGAGGATGTACAGCGGGTCTTCGGCATCCATCGCTTCGGGCGGGCAGTCCGCGGCCGCGCGCGCCATCAGATCGGACCACCAGTGATCGCGGCCGGCGCGCATCGCCACGTTCTCGCCGGTGCGCCGCAGCACAATCACGTGCTCGATGCTGGGCGTCTCGCGGATCGCCTCGTCGGCATTGCCCTTGAGCGGCACGGTGGAGCCGCGGCGATACCCCCCGTCCGAGGTGATGAGCACCTTCGCCTGCGCGTCGTTGATTCGGTCGCGCAGCGACTCGGCGGAGAACCCGCCGAAGACGACCGTATGGACGGCGCCGATCCGCGCGCAGGCGAGCATCGCGACCGCCACCTCGGGGACCATCGGCAGGTAGATCGCCACCCGGTCGCCCCGCCCCACGCCCAACTGCTTCAGCACGTTGCCGAAGCGATTGACCTCGCCGTGGAGGTCGGCGTACGTGAGGCGTCGCGTCTCCCCAACGGGTTCGCCCTCCCAGATCAGGGCGACGCGGCCGCCGCGGCCCGCGCGGACGTGGCGATCGAGGCAGTTGACGGACGCATTGAGCCGCCCGCCCACGAACCACTTGGCGTGCGGGGGGTTCCACTCCAGCACGCGGTCCCACGGGCGGCTCCACTCCAGCTGCCCTGCCCAGTCGGCCCAGTAGCCTTCGCGGTCCCGCCGGGCTCGCTCGTAGGGGGTCTCGTCCCGCACGTGGGCCGCGGCGCGAAAGGCGGCCGGCGGCGGAAAGCGACGCTGTTCGTCGAGGAGGGTTTCGATACGGTCGGTAGTCATCGGGCCATATTAAGGAAGAGAAAGAGTCTAGCAAGTTGCCCAGGCGCGCTTCGGACTGCGGCAGCGGGGCGCGTGAGCGCGCTCACAAAGTTAACCCCAAGCGCTTGAAAGTGTGCAGGTTAGGTGCGTGGCACCGGAGTCGCATACTAGCGACCCCGGAGGAGTCCTATGACACCGCGTAGCGTGGAGAACACCGTGATGTCGACGCACCCGACGGAAAAGATCCTGGCGGCCCCGGAGCGGCTGGATCTCGAGTCCCGGACCGCGTTCCGCCGCGCGGCGGGCGAGATACTGGACCTGCTGGCCTCCGCCGGTGGGGCAGGCCGGCTGGTGATCGATCTGTCCGGAACGCGCGGCGTCGACAGCGCCGGGCTCGGGGCCCTGATGCTGATCCAGCGCAAGGCCGCGGAACGGCGGCACACCGTGTGCCTGCGCGGCGCCAACGAGGAGCTGCGCTTCCTGCTCGTGCTCACGAAGCTGGACGATCTTTTCGAGCTGGAGAGCGGCGTGCCGTGAGCCTGGGCGAGGCATATATTGGCCTCGCCATGGGCGCGCACTCCGCCGCACCCCGCAAGGTGCTGTTCGTCGAAGACGAAGCAGCCCTGCAACATTCCTACCGCCGCTTCTTCGAGGGCCGGTACGCGATGGCCCACGCGCCCAGCGGTGCCGAAGCCATGCGGCAGCTCGTCGACTTCGATCCCGACGTGCTGGTGCTCGACATGCGGCTCCCCGACACCGACGGGATCGCTCTGCTGCAGCGCATCCGGGAGACCCGCCCCACGCTGCCCGTGATCGTCACGACGAGCTACGTCAGCATGGAGCCCCTGATGAACGTGCTCGATCTGGGGCACAGTCGGTATCTCGTCAAACCCTACGATCTGAACGAGCTCGGCGCCGCGATCGATGCTGCAGGCTGAGGGCCTGGGGCATGCCTTCGGCACGCCGCCCGCGCTGGTCCGCGCCCTCGACGATGTCTCCTTCACCCTCCAGCCCAGCCAAACCCTGGTGGTGTTCGGCCCGAACGGCGCCGGCAAGACGACGCTTCTGAAGGTGCTCGCCGGCCTGATCCGGCCGGGACGCGGCCGCGTCCGCATCGAGGGCGGACGGCGCGCCGTGGGATGGATCGGCCACCAGCCGCAGCTCTACGGCCCGCTCACGGTACTCGAGAACCTGCGGTTCTGGGGATCGTTGTACGACCTCGGCGCGGCGGAGCGCGAGCGCCGCGCGCGCGAGTTGCTGCGCCGGCTGGGCATCGAGGAGCACGGTACACGACCGGTGCGCGCCCTGTCGCGCGGGCTGGTGCAGCGTGTGGCCATCGCGCGCGCGCTGCTGCACGACCCCCGGGTCCTGCTCCTCGACGAGCCGTTCACCGGTCTCGATCGCGGCGCCGCCGCGGCGCTGCGCCACCTCCTCGCCGAGCACGCCGCCGCCGGGCGCGCCACGGTGCTCGTCACGCACAACGTCGAGGAAGGCGCCGAGCTGGCGACGCACGTCGCGTTCCTGCGCGCGGGCCGGTTCGTGCAGCTCGCGCCCCGGGCGGGCCGGGACGCCGGCGCCATCGCGGCCGCCTACCGCGCGGCGATCGGCGAGGGCGAGGCCGGAGAGGCGCCGCGTGCCTGACTGGCTGCGCCATGCCTGGCTCGTGGCCCGCAAGGACCTGCTCGTCGAGTTCCGCTCCCGCACGGCGCTCGTCTCCGCGCTCGTGTTCACCGTGCTGGTGCTGCTGGTGTTCAACTTCGGGCGCGATCCGACCGCCGTCGCCACCGTGGATCTCGCGCCCAGCATCCTGTGGGTGACGTTCACATTCGCGGCGATGCTGGCGCTCAACCGCGCGTTTCAGCTTGAGCTCGAGAACCAGGCGCTCGACGGATTGCTGCTCGCGCCCGTGGGCCGGGGCAGCATCTACCTCGGCAAATTGCTCGCCAATCTGGCGTTCGTCGGCGTGATCGAGGCGGTGGGGCTGCCGCTGTTCGCGGTGTTCTTCAACGTGCGCGTGTTGCCGATGCTCGGGCCGCTCGCCGCGGTGATCGCCCTCGCGACCGTGGGGTTCGTCGCGGTGGGGACGCTGTTCAGCGCCATGACGGCACGCACGCGGTTTGCCGAGCTGCTCCTGCCCGTCCTGCTCCTGCCGTTCATGATTCCGCCGCTGATCTGGGCCGTGCTGACGACGGCCGCGCTGCTCGCCGGCCGTCCCTTGAGCGAGGTGGATGGCTGGCTTAGGTTGCTGGCGGCGTTCGACATTCTGTTCGTCGCGCTCGCGTTTGTCCTCTTTCCCGCCACGGTGACCGAGTGAAACTGCTGCGCAGGGGACGCTGGATCACGGCGGTCGGGCTCGCTCTGCTGGCCGGCGTCTTCGTCCGCGCGCTGGCGTTCACGCCGATCGAGCGGTTCCAGGGGCCGGCTCAGAAGATCTTCTACCTGCACGTGCCGGCGGCCTGGTGCGCCATGCTCGCCATGGGGCTCATCGGCATCACCGGCATCCTCTACCTGCTGGTCAAGGATCCGCGGTTCGACCGCTTCGGCGAGGCCTCGGCCGAGGTGGGCACGGTGTTTTCGCTGGTGATGCTCACCACCGGGCCGCTGTGGGCGAAGCCGGTCTGGGGCACCTGGTGGACCTGGGACGCGCGGCTGACGCTCACGCTGTTCCTGTTCCTGCTGTTCATCGGCTACCTCGTGTTGCGCGGGGCGGTCACGGATTCTGGCCTGCGGGCGCGGTACTCGGCGGTGCTCGGGATCTGCGGGCTGGTCCTGCTGCCGTTCATTCACTTGAGCGTGTACCTGTTTCGCACGCTGCATCCGCAGCCGATCGTGCTGAAGCCTTCCGCCCCATCGCTGCCGGGCTCCATGCTGGTGACGCTGCTCGTGTCGTTCGGCGTGTTTACGCTGCTCTACATCGGCTTCGTGACGCAGCGCTATGCGCTGGGACTGTTGCGCGATCAGGTCGAAGCGGGGCGAGGGGAGGCCGGTCATGCCTGAAGGCGTGCCGGCGAATGCGGGCTACATGGTCGCGGCCTATGTCGCGACCGCGGTGATCCTGGTGGCGTACGCCGTAGCGCTGTACCGCCGCGGTCGCCGGCGCGGGCCTTAGCGGGCCGCCTCCGGCCGGGCGGCCGCCTTGGCGCGCAGCTCGGCCCGCACTTCCGGCAGCCGCTCGTGCCCGTTGGGCACCTGGGTCGCCCAGAGGTCGAGCGCGGCGTCGGCCGCGGCGTGGTCGCCCGCTTCGTACAGCGCCTGGGCGTTGTGCCACAGCGCCGCGCCGCCGCCGCCGGCCGCGAAGGCGCGGGCGTAGCGGGCCGAGGCCTCGGCGAACTGGCCGGAGCGCTGGTAGATCGCGCCCGCGGCCATGGCGGCGTCGGCCCGCTCCTCCAGGGCGAGCGCCTGCTCGTACGCGCCCAGCGCCTCCTGCTGCCGGAACACCATTTCCAGCGCTTCGCCGAGCAGCATCCACGCATCGGCGTGATCGGGAAATCGCAGCGTGGCCTCGCGCGCCGCCTCGACGGCACCCCAGCGGTCTTCCACGGCGCGCGACAGGTGCACGAGCGCCGGGTAGGTTTCGGCGAAGGACGGCGTGAGCTTCGCGCCCAGGCGCAGCCAGGCGATGGCGCGGTGCGGCGCTTCCCGCTGGCAGCCCGCCGCCCGGCGCGCGCAGAAGCGCGCGAGCGCGGCACGCAGTGCACGGATCATTGCTTGATAATGGGTGAAGCGCCGGTGAGATTGCAACGGCGCATGGCACCAAGTCTCACGGGGCGGCGCATCGTCGTCACACGCGCGCGCGAGCAGGCGGGCGGGCTGGCCCGCGCGCTCGCCGCGCTGGGCGCCGAGGTCGTGATCGCCCCCGTCATCCGCATCGAGCCGCTCGAGGATCTCAGCGCGCTGCGCTCCGCCCTCGCCGGGCTGTCGGCCTATCGCTGGATCGTCTTCACGAGCCAGAACACCGTGCAGATCGTGAGCGATCGCCTGCCGGCCTGGGGCCTGACCCCGCGCGTCTTCGCCACGACGTCCGTCGCCGCGATCGGCCCCCAGACCGCGGAGGCGCTGACCCGGCTGGGCGTGCCGCCGGCGCTGGTGCCGGACGAGTTCGTCGG
>JBOHSP010000283.1:0-3578 GCA_050733275.1 Gemmatimonadales bacterium | reverse complement strand
GAAGGGCTGCCAGGCGGAGCAGCGCCCGGTGCGGTCGCATGCGCGGAGCTGCCAGTGGTAGTCCGTGTCGTCACTGAGCCCGGTCGCCGGCGCCCGGGCCGTCGGACCGTTCCCGCCTTCCGGACGGAGGAACTCGCTCAGGTGCGTGGGGACGTTGGCGAAGGGGATGCCGAGCGGCCGCAGCTCGACCTCCAGGCGGATCGAGTCGCGGGGATTGGGGTCGTTGACATCCGCCTGGAACACAACGCCGGTTTCGGTCGCGGTGCCGCCGACCCCGATCGGCGTGGAGCCGTCGAGTCGCAACTGGGTCGCGTCGGCCGGGGAGGGCGGGCTCAGCTCGCGCGTCGCGGTCAGCTGATATGGCCCGGTTTCGCCGGCGGCCGCGCTCGTGACTTCGACGAGGTAATCGCCGCCCTCGGCGATCCGGAAGTCGCGAATGCAGGCGGTGCCCGTCTCGCCCGGGCACTCGTCGTTCTGGGCCAGCACGATCGCGCCGGTGGGGTCGGCGAGCACGAGATAGGCGTCGAACGACGCGGTGAGGCGCAGCGACAGCGTGTCGCCGGCGTCCACCGCCACGCGGTACAGCTCCGCGAAGCTGCCGGGCCGGTGGGGGGCTCCGCAGTCGCCGCTGTCGAGCGTTCCCGATTCAACCTCGTCGGGCCGCAGGGTCTCTTCCACCTCGCAGCCGCGGGTGATCGTGAACGTGACCGGAACGGTGACGGGACCGGCGCCCCCGCCGATCAGCGAAACGGTGATTCGCCCTTCGTGGGTGCCCGGGGACAGGCCCGTGGGATCGAGCGTGGCGGTGATCGTCGCCGAGGGCGGCGCGATGCCGGCGGTCGGGGTGAGATCGATCCACCCCTGATCGCGGGTCGCCGTCCACGCGAACATCCCGGAGCCGCCGTTCGAGATGGTGAGGGTGTGCTGCCGCTTGGACAGGTCGCCCTCGCGGGCCTCGTCGCTGATCGTTCCCGGCGTCACGGTCAGCAGTGACTGCGAAACGGCCAGCTCCACGGGCACGTTGACCGGATCGTTCGTCGCCTCCGGCGACGTGAACACGATCGTGTCGCGGTGCGTGCCCTGCGGGAGCCCCGTGGGATCGAGCGTGACGTCCACGTCCGCGGGCGCGCTGCCGCCGCTGCGCGAGAGCGCGACCCAGGGCGCGCGCCGGGATGCGCTCCAGGTCATCGCGCCCGATCCCGAGTTCGACACGCGCAGCCGGTGCGTCACCGCGGTGGTCGCGCCGAAGCTCACGGTGTCGCGGATCGCGCCCGGGCTCACGGTGAGGCCCGGCGCGAAGATCGTGACCGTGACGTCCACGCGCGCCGGGCTGCCCGTCGCGCGGGGCGCCGTGATCACGATCTCGTCGTGATGGGTGCCGGCGGCGAGCCCGGTGGTGTTGATCGTCACGGGGATCGTGCCGGGGCCCGTGCCCGACGTGCGGCCGAGCGAAAGCCAGGGGCGGTCGTTTTCGGCGGTCCACGTCAGCTCACCCGTCCCGTCGTTCGAGATCCGGAGCGTGTCGGAGAACCGCACCCCGCTGTTCAGATTGGTTTGATGCTCGATGTCCTGCGGCGTGACGGCGAGCCCCGGGCGCTGGGTGATGAACGTGACGGTGATCGTCACTTGGCTGTCCGGGATGCCTGCCCCCGATGCGGTGACCGTGATTTCGCCCTCGTGCGTGCCGGGATCGAGGTCTTCGGGGTCGAGGGTGATCGTCAGCGTATCGGGTACCTGCCCCTCCCGGGGGGTCAGCCGGATCCAGGGGTAGCTCTCCTCGGCGATCCAGTCGAAGGATCCTTCGCTCTCGGCGACGCCCCCGTTCGTGATCTCGACCGTGACGCGGCGCACCTCATCCACGCCCGCGCTGGCCGAGTCCCGCACGGCGGTGGGCACGACCGAGAGCGATGGGTGTTCCGTCGCCGCCGAAGACTCGAGCAGCATGTCGAGCCGGCACGTCGCGACGCTGAAGACGAGGCCGGCGAGCACGGCGGGCGTGAGCAGCCTACGCATCGTGGCCATGGTCGTCGTCATCGTTACCCCGGCGCTTGCGCCGCTGCAGCTTGATCTTGACGGTCGCGGGGCTGTCCCGCGCACCCGGCGCGGTGATCACGATCGTCGTCTCGTAGGTGCCTTCGCGCAGATCGTGCGTGCTGAGGCGAAGCGCAATGATGCCGTCGCCCCGGCCCGCGGTGTCTTCCAGCGTGAGCCAGCTGCGCGGGCTGCTGGCGCGGGCGACCCACACCATTGCGCCTGTCCCAGTATTCCTCACGCGCAGCGTGTCGTGGAACACGCGCTCGGAGCGCGTGCTGTGACTCACCTCCCGCGGCTCGACCTCGAGCACGGGCTGCAGGATCACCAGGGACACGGCGACCCGCGCCGGCTCGCTCGCCTGCTGCGCAGGCGTGACCGTGACCGCCCCCTCGTGCGGGCCGGGCTCGAGCTCGCGGGGTTCGAGCGCCAGGTCGACGAGCATCCCCGCGGAGCCGGTCGGCGGATCGACGCTGATCCAGGACGGCTGCGCCGCCGCCCGCCACCTGCCGCCGCTCGAGATCACGACCGTGCGGCGCAGGATGGTGTCGGATCCGGCGAGCACTGAGTCGTGGATCTGCGACGGCGAGACGGACAGCGGCCCCGCCTGCGCCGGTCCGCTGAGCAGACGGCCGATGCGGCAGTTGCTGAGCCACAGCACGGTCCCCAGCGCCAGGCCGCCCGCCGCCAGGCGAACGGCGGCGGGCCCCAGCCGATTCCAGAGGCGGGGGAACCGAGGCGCGATCGGGACTTTCACGGCACGTAATGAGTCGGGGGGCAATAACCGGGCCAGCCACGGGACCGGCCGGGGGGTCTCTCCGTGCAGGCGGGAACAGGGGTTAGATTCCCCGCCACATGACGATTGCATCGAATTTGGGCTTCCCACCCCTCGGCAAGGACCGCGAGCTGAAGCGGGCGACCGAAGGGTACTGGGCCGGCAAGGTGTCCCGGGACCGGCTGCTTCAGGCCGCGGCGGAATTGCGCCGGCGGCACTGGCAGCTGCAGCGCGACATCGGCATCGAGCGCATCCCCTCGAACGACTTCTCGTTTTACGACCGCGTGCTCGACAGCTGCGCGCTGGTAGGCGCCGTGCCGGCCCGCTACGGGCCCTGGGACGAGTGCCTGGATCTGGACACCTACTTCGCCATGGCGCGCGGTAGCCAGGGCAAGGGGCGCGACGTCACGGCGATGGAGATGACGAAGTGGTTCGACACCAATTACCACTACATCGTGCCCGAGCTGGAGCGGCATCAGCGGTTCCGAGTCGGCGCGACGAAGCCGCTCGATGAGTATCGCGAGGCCCGCGCCTTGGGGATCGAGACGACGCCGGTACTGATCGGGCCGGTCACGTTCCTGCTGCTGGGAAAGACGCGGGCGGCGCACTTCGAGCGGGTGGAGCTGCTCGACGCGCTGCTGCCCGTCTACGGCGAAGTGCTCGCCGGGCTCGCCGACGCGGGCGCCGGCTGGATCCAGCTGGACGAGCCGTGTCTCGCGCTCGATCGCAGCAACGTGGAGCGGGCGGCGTTCCGGCGCGCCTACGACTACCT
>JBOHSP010000282.1:0-1565 GCA_050733275.1 Gemmatimonadales bacterium | reverse complement strand
CGCCCGCACAGCACGCCGGGGTCGAGCCCGGCAGCGCCGGCGATGCGGTTGCGAGCGGCCTTCAGGCGCTCGACCCGCTCGTCGAAGCCGGGGTCGCGGGGCGGCCGCGCCGGGCGGGGGAGCCGGGGGAGCGCGGCGTCGGGCAGGGCGCGGGCGCGAGCCACGGCCGCGAGCAAGGCGGGGCCGTGCCGCCGGGCCAGCGAGGCCGGCAGCTCCTTGATGCGCGACAGATCGGCGGGGGTGTGGGGCAGCGCGCGGCTCACCGCGAGCAGCGCGTCGTTGCCGATGACGCGGAACGGCGCGAGGTCGTCGCGCCCGGCCACGGTATCGCGCCAGCGGTGCAGCTCGGCGAAGGCGGCGAGGGAGCGCGGCGGCAGTCCCCGCGCGCCTTTGACGCGCAGGTGCAGGTCCGTCTCGCCCTGCGCCGCGCCGGTCCAGCGCAGCGCCTCGAGACGCCGGAATTCCTCGGCGGCCCACGGGAACCGGCCCAGCTCTCGGAGGCGCCGCTCCAGCGCGTCGCGCAGCGCCAGCAAATGGCGGGTGTCGGCGGCGGCGTACTCGAGCATCGCCGGGGGCAGGGGCCGGCGCGACCAGTCGCCCTTTTGATGCTCCTTGGCGAGGCGCACGCCGGCGTATTTCTGGAGCAGCGCCGCAAGCCCGATCGCGGGCTCGCCCGCGAGCTGGGCGGCGATGCGGGTATCGAACAGCCGCACGGCGCGGAACCCGTAGTCGCGGTCCAGCACCCGGAGATCGTAGTCGGCGTCGTGGAAGACTTTTTCGATGGCCGGATCGGCGAGCAGGTCGCCGACCGGCGTGAGGTCGGGGATCGCCAGCGGGTCGATCAGCGCCGTGTCGCGGGCGCCCGAGAGCTGGACGAGGTAGATGCGGTCGTGGTAGCGGTGGAAGCTCGCCGCCTCGGTGTCCACCGCGACGCGCGGCTCGCGACGCGCCGCGGCGACGAACGCCGCGAGTGCCGCGGGAGTCGAAACGTACATCACTCCTCTTGTTTCCCGAGCGCCTCCATGCCCGCCGCGATCTCTTCCAGCGCTTTCGCGAGCGTCTTGTAGAATTCGGGGTCGGGCTGCGCACCGGCCGGTGGGCCGGTGAAAGGATCGCCCGCGTATTTTCGGGCCGCCCGGGCGGCGTGACGGATGTAATCGGTGGCAACGCGCATGGAACTCTCCGCAACGTTCGCGAGAAAGATACGCGACACCATCGGCCCGTGCAGTCTGTGGACGTGGCCGACGCCGCTCGAGTCCGCCCCGACGCTCGCCGCGGCCCTGGGGCTGCGCGAGCTGTGGCTGAAGCGGGAGGACGCCGCGGGCGGGAACAAGGTGCGCGGCCTGGAGTTCCTGCTCGGGGGCGCGCCCGGCAGCGTCTTCGTGAGCGTCGGCGGCAGCGGGTCGACGCACTGCCTCGCGCTCGCGCGGCATGGACGCGCGTTGGGACACCGCGTCGCGCTGGCGCAGTTTCCGCAGCCCGCGACGCCCGCCAGCCTGGCAGTCGCGGCCGCGACGGCCGCGCATGCCGACCTGATCGTGCGCGCGCCGCGCGTCGCCCTGCCG
>JBOHSP010000281.1:0-14309 GCA_050733275.1 Gemmatimonadales bacterium | reverse complement strand
GAGCATCGCGGCCGCCGTCGCGTCCGCGCCCGGATCGTCGTCGGGGGGGGCGTACGCGGTGCGGCGCCGCAACGTCTACCTGGGGCGCCGCATCCGCTTCGGCGGCTGGGGCAGCGACTGGGTGGTGCGCGTATTCCCGCGCGACCAGCGCTTCGTCGAGCGGCGCGTCCACGAGCATCTCGAGCGGCAGGACCACGTCGGCCGGCTGACGGGCGATCTGGAGCACGTGCCGTATCGCGACCTGGCGCACCATCTGGCCAAGCTGGACCGCTACGCCGCGTGGGCGGCGCGCGACCTCGCCGACCGGGGACGCCGGGCGCGCTTGGTCGATCTGCTGCTGCGGCCGCCGGGGCGATTCTTCCGGATGTACGTCGTCCAGCTCGGGCTGCTCGACGGCTGGCACGGCGCCGTGCTCAGCGCGATGGCGGCCGCGAGCGTGTTTCTCAAGTACGCCCGCCTCTGGGAGCTGCAGCAGCCGACCGATGGCTAATACGTTCCTGCTGACCGACGAATTTCCCCCCATCCAGACGGGCATCGCGCGCATGATGGGCGAGGTCGCGCGCCGGTTCCCGCGCGGCGAGCTGCTCGTCTCCACCGGCCAGCACCGCGACGCGCAGGACTCCGACGTCCGCTTCACCGGTGCGGTCGTGGACCGCGTACCCGTCGGCAGCCGCGGGCTCAAGAACATCGCCGGCCTGCTGTTCTGGGCGCGCCGCGTGGCCACGCTGGCGCGCCAGCACAAGCCGCGGTTCGTCTGGTGCGACTCGATCCGCCCCTGCACCTATCCCGCCAAATGGGCGCACGAGCGCGTGGGCACGCGCTACGGCGTGCTGGTGCACGGGGGCGACCTGCTGAAGGAGCTGCACGCGATCCATCACTCGCGGCTCTCGCGCCGCACCGCGAAGGTGTTGCTCGGCTCCGCCGTCGCGGTGGTCGCGAACAGCCAGTGGACGCGCGAGCAGGCGCAAAAGGTGCTGCGCGAGCTCGGGCTCGATCCGCTCGCCGAGCACGTGCGGCTCGTGCCGCTCGGCACCGACCCCGAGCAGTTCCGGCCCGGCCTGGACACCCGGGCCGTGCGCGCGCGCTACCGGCTGGACGGCGACGCCTGGGTGCTCACCGTGGCGCGGCTCGAGCCGTACAAAGGTGTGGACACCGCGCTCAAGGCGGTCGCGCAGTGCCGGCGCGACGGCCTGGAGGTGGGCTACCTCGTCGTCGGCTCGGGGAAGAAGCGCGCCAGCCTGGTGAAGCTCGCGGCGGAGCTCGGCATCGCCGATGCGGTCCGCTTCGTCGGCAACGTCCCCGACGCCGAGCTGCCCGCGCTGTTCAACGCGGCGACCGCCTACGTCGGGGTGTCGCGCCGCGCCGACGGCGCGCGCGTCGAAGGGTTCGGCATCGCGATCGCCGAAGCGAGCGCGTGCGGGCTCCCGGTCATCGCCGGCCGCTCGGGCGGGCTGGCCGAGGCGGTGCACGAAGGGGAAACGGGACTCGTCGTGGATCCCGGGGACCCCGGCGCCGTCGCGGAGGCGCTCAAGCGCCTGCTCGGCGACCAGCTGCTGGCGCGCCGCCTCGGGCAGGGCGGCCGCAAGGCGATCGAGTCCTACTACAATTGGGACCGCGTGATCCGCGACCTGCGGGACATCGAATCACAAGTCTCCTCCTAGCGTTCAATTTCCCGCCGCACGGCGGCGGCATCGCCCGGATGATGGGCGAGCTGGCGCGGCGCTACCCGCGCGGCAGTCTTGTCGTCTCCACCGGCGCCTACGCCGACAGCGCCGAGAGCGACGCGCAGATCCCCCAGCCGGTGGACCGGACGCCGATCCGCGCCACCCGGCTGCGCACCATCCACGGCCTCGTCCTGTGGACGGCGCGGGCGGGCGCGCTGGCGCGCCGCCGCCGTCCCGGCTTCGTCTGGTGCGGCGAGCTCAAGCCGGCCGGCTACCCGGCGCGCTGGCTGCGCGCCCGCTACGGGATTCCGTACGGCGTGATCGTGTACGGCACCGAGCTGCTGCTGCTCGACGCCAAGATCCGGCGCAGCCGGTTCAAGCGGGGAACCGCGGCCAGCCTGCTCGGCCACGCCGCGGTCGTCGTCGCGATCAGCCGTTGGACGGCTGACCTCGCCCGCGATGTGCTGCGCGCGCTGGGCGGGCGCAGCGCCGCCCTCGCACCGCGGGTCGAGACCGTGCCGCTCGGCACGACCCCCGCCCAGTTCCGGCCCGGCCTCGATTGCTCCGGGGTGATCGCGAAATACGGACTCGACGGCACGGCGCCGCGGGTGTTGACGGTGGCGCGGCTCGAATGGCACAAGGGCATCGATACGGTGATCCGCGCGCTGCCGGCGGTCCGCGCCGCGCACCCGGGGACGCGCTACGTCGTCGCCGGGGTGGGCGACCGGCGGCCGCAGCTCGAGCGCCTCGCTGCCGAGCTGGGCGTGGCCGACGCCGTGCGCTTTCTCGGCCTGGTGCCCGATGTCGAGCTGCCCGCGCTGTACAACGCCGCCGATCTCTATGTGGGCGTCTCCCGGCGCCACGAGCTGCTCGCGGAGGGGTTCGGGATCTCGCTGGTCGAGGCCTCGGCCTGCGGCATCGCCGTGCTCGGCGGGCGCTCGGGCGGCGTGCCGGACGCGGTGCGCGAGAGCGAAACCGGCATGCTGGTGGATCCGGAGGACCCCGGCGCGGTGGCGGCCGGCATCAACGCGCTGCTCTGGGATGGGGAGCGGCGACAGCGGATGGGAGCGGCCGGCCGGCGCGCGGTGGAGAGCTACTTCAACTGGGATCGCGTGGCGAACGATCTGATGGACATCGACCGCCGATACCGTAGTACAGGCTGAAGCCTGCGCCCAACACATGGAAGGGCACGGCATGCCGTGCCCCTACTGATACTCCCGCTACCCCTACTGATACCGCTGCTACCCGGACCGCCGCATCGTGCTCGTCTGCTCCCCCGGCCTCGCGATGATCGCATAGGTCGGGCAGTGCCGGATGAAGCCCCCATCCAGCGGCGACCATTCCTGCTCGGGCTGCGTGACCACGGCCTTGCGCTCCGCGTCGAGCACGAACATCCCCTGGGGTGCCTGCACCAGGCAGGCGGCGCAGCCGATGCAGCGCTCCCGTTCCACGCGCACCACGACCCGCCGCCGCGGATAGATGCCGCCGTCTTCCGGGTCGGGCCATTCCTCGGGCCCCTCCAGCGCAGCGCGCATGGCGCGGTGCCCCTCCTCCACGACCTCCCGCAGATTGTCGAACGAGAACAGCGACACGTGCTCGACGCGCGGGGTGAGATAATAGACCGGGGGCGAGGTCCAGGTGCGCACGCGTGCCTCGAGCAATGCCTGCATGAGGATTTCGGTGGCCCGGGCGAACACGCCGGCGAATCCTTCTTCCTGGGTGTCGGCGCGGAACGCGCTCGACGCCGAGACGTCGACCGCGACGATCAGCTCGGGACCGAGCGCCCGGGAGGCCGTGAACGGCACGTTGGTGACGACCGAGCCGTCCACGTAGAAGCGCCCGCCGATCTCGTGCGGCGGGAAGTAACCCGGCAGCGCGCAGGAGGCGAACACGGCGTCCGCCACCCGGATGTCGTCGAGCCCCGGGAGCCCCCAGAACACCTGCATCGCCGAGTTGAGATCGACGGTGCTCACGACGACGGGCGGATCGAGCTGCTGGAACGTGAGATCGCCGATGGTGCGGCGGATCAGCTCCTCGAGCGGCTCGCGGCGGAACAGCGCCGGTGAGCGCATGCGCTTGAACGCCATGTCGGCGTGCGCGACGGCGAACACGTCCTTGCGCTTCAGCGACAGCGCGATCTCGCGCAGCCGCGCGAGCCCCATGCCGCCGGCCCACGCGGCGCCGATGAGCGCGCCGACGCTCGAGCCGATGATGCGCGTCGGCCGGTGACCGCGCTCGAGCAGCGCCTGCAGCACGCCCACGTGGGCGAGCCCCTTCATGCCGCCGCCACCGAGCACGAGGGTGAACGGTGTGTCCTGCTTCACGTCGTGTGTCCGCTTGCCGGGGGGGTGATGACCCGAGTAACGTAGTCGAGACCCCTATGCCGGCGCCACTCTTTTTGTTTCGCCTCGCGCGCGATCGGTGGGCCCGGCTGGGCCTCGCGCTCGTGGCCACGCTCGCGGTCCTGGCGCTGCTCGCGCCGTGGCTCGTGCCCGGCGATCCATTCCGCGGCGATCTCACCGCCAGCCTGCGCGGCCCCTCCCATGCGTTTCTCCTGGGCAGCGACGCGCAGGGCCGCGACGTCCTTTCCCGCGTCCTCTACGGCGCCCGCCTGTCCCTCGCCGTGGGCCTGATCAGTCAGGGCATCGCCCTCGCCCTCGGGGTGACGCTCGGCCTCGTGGCCGGCTACTACGGCCGCTGGCTCGACGGGGTGATCATGCGCGTCGCCGATGTGACGCTCGCGTTCCCCTCGCTGCTGCTCCTCATCGCCATCGCCGCCGCCGTGCGCCCGTCGCTGCCCGTGGTGTTCGTGGTGATCGGCGTGGTCGGCTGGGCGGGCATGGCCCGCCTGGTGCGAGGCCAGGTCCTGGTGGTGCGGGCGCTCGACTACGTGCAGGCCGCGCGGGCGCTCGGCGCCTCGGACGCGCGCATCCTGGTGCGCCACCTGCTCCCCAACGTCGTGGCGCCGGTGATCGTCGCGGCGACGCTCGGCATCGGCGGCGCGATCATGGCGGAGGCGGCACTGTCGTTCATCGGCCTGGGCGCGCAGCCCCCGACACCGTCGTGGGGCGCGATGGTGGCCGAAGGCCGCGACCTGCTGCGCGTCGCCCCCTGGGTCTCGCTCGCGCCCGGGATCGCGATCGGGCTCGCCGTGCTCGGGCTCAATCTCCTGGGCGACGGCCTGCGGGACGCCCTCGACGTGCGCCGCATCGTCCCCGCCCGGGCCGGTATCGCATGACGCAGATCGCCTATCACCCGAGCCACGTGCGCGCGTTGCGGGAGACCTTCCGCGGGCTGCGCGCGGCCGAGTTCCCCTGGACCGCCGACACCATCTACTTCAATCACGCCGCCATCGGGCCGATCCCCGAGCGCACGCGGCGCGCGCTGGACGAGTTCACCGCCAAGCGCACCGCTCCTCATCTCCTGCCGGAGCGGGAGCTGTTCGGCGCGCTCGCCGCGGCCCGTCTCGGGGTGGCCCAGCTCCTCAACGCCGATCCCTCGGAAGTGGCGCTCGCCACCAACACCGGGTTCGGCCTGCACCTCGCCGCGCGCGCCCTGCCGCTCAAGCCCGGCGACACCGTCCTGCTCTCCGACCGCGAGTTCCCCGCCAACGTCTATCCGTGGCTGCTGCTCCAGCAGCAAGGGATCACCGTGGAGCTGGCCCGGTGCCGGCCCGAGGGCTGGCCCGACGAGGACCACCTGCTCGAGCGGCTGCGCGATCCGGCGGTGCGTGTGCTGGCGATCTCGTTCGTGCAGTTCTCGAACGGCTACCGCGCCGATCTCAAGACACTGGGCGATGCCTGCCGCGCCAACGGCACCTACCTCGTCGTGGACGGCATCCAGGGCATCGGCAACTCGGTGCTCGACCTGCGCGAGACGCCGGTGGACATTCTGGCGTGCGGCGGGCAGAAGTGGCTGCTGTCGCCGTGGGGCTCGGGATTCGTCTACGTGCGCAAGGAGCTGATCCCCACGCTCGAGCCGGCCATCACCGGCTGGATGGCGTTCGAGGGCACGGACGATTTCTCCCGCCTCACCGAGTACAATCCCACATTCCGCGCCGACGCCCGGCGCTTCGAGATGGTCACGCTCCCGTTCCAGGATTTCGTCGGGATGACGGCGTCGCTCGGCCTGCTGCTCGAGATCGGCATCGACGATATTGCCGAGGTCACGCGCACGGCGCACCAGCCCGTGATCCGCTGGGCGCAGGAGCGCGGCGTGCGCATCGCCTCACCGCTCCAGGAGCGCCACCGCTCGGCGATCCTCTGCATCGCCCCGCCCAAGGCGGTCGAGGCGTATCACGCGATCAAGCGTGCCCGCGTCGTCTGCAGCCTGCGCGAGGGATCGATCCGCCTGGCGCCGCACTTCTACAATACGGTGGAAGAGATGGAGCGGGTGGTGGAGGTGCTGGACAATACCATGTGACCGCGGCACGACGGCACGACGGCACGCAACCCGCACCCGTGCCGTCATGCCGACGGGCCGACGGGTGACGCCTCCCGGTGCCGATCCACCCACCAGCCGAACGCTGCGAAGAGCAAACCGAAGAACAGCGCAAACGCCGCCAGCGCCGGGGTGCTCGTCGGCGGCGGGCTGAAGAACGAGCTGGCGTAGGACAGCGCCAGCACGGCCACGAGCCCGGCGAGTGCCCAGCGGCCGATGCGGTCGAGCGGCCGCGTCGCGCGGGCGTACAGCCACACGCCGGCGAGGAACATGACCGCCTCGACGGCGACGGTGCCCGCGACCGACTGCCACAGGCCGAGGCCGACCTCCGGTCCGCCGGGATAGAGCGGCATATCGGGGCGATGGGTCACGACGTCGAGCAGCCAGTGGCTGACGACGAGCAGCGCCAGCACGGCGGCGGTGCGGCTCCGACCCGTCTTGCCCCGATAGATCAGCGCGAGCGCAATACCCCAGCCGATGAGCGTGGCGAGACTGTGCGAGATGGGGTAGTTATCGAGCCACAACACGAGGAACGGATTGGGATCGGCCACGACGCGCGCCTGCTCCCACCCTGCCAGCAGGAACACGGGCCACAGGAGATCCGCGAGCGTCGGCGCGACGAGCAGCAAGCCGAGCGACGCGTTCGGCGCCGCGCGCTTGGCCGCAAAACCGAGGGCGTAGTGGCCTAGAAACATGGCGCGCTTCGTCTCAGCGCATCAGTCGTTTGATCAGCTGGATCTGCCCCGCGTGATACAGATCGTGCGACGCGATGCCGTACAGCTCCTGCTTCACGCGCCAGCGCGAGCGCCAGCCGCGGCGCTCGAGCTGCCCGGGGTCGAGCCGGGCGATCGCGCGCACCAGCAGCGCGTGCTGCTGGTCGAGCAGGGTGCGGTCGCGGCGCCACGCCGCGTCGTCGGGCCGGTCGGGGAGGGCCGGCCAGTTCGCGCCGGGGCGGGGAAATGCGATCGCGGGATCGCGCAGCACGCGGCGGCGCACCAGGCATTTCCAGTAGGCCGTGTGCAGCGTCAGCTCCCAGATGTTGTGGCGGTTCCCATCGCGGCCGGGGCGCCACAGCGCCTGTCGCGCGCTGACGCCGCGCAGCGTGCCGCGCAGCGGGGTGCCGTGCCAGGCCGGCGCGCGGAACGCCTGGTCCACGGTTTCGAGCAGCAGGCGGATGCGGGCGTCCACGCTCACCCGGCCCGCCGCAGCAGCGCGTACTCCTTCTTTCCTTTGCGCACCAGGGCGTGGCGCCCCGCCCCCACCCAGTCCCCGGCACCGAGCGTGCGGCCCACGTCGTCCACGCGCTCCTGATTGAGGTACACGCCGCCCTGCTCGATGGCTCGGCGCGCCTCGTTTTTCGACTTGGCCAGCCCGGCGCGGATCAGCGCGTCCACGAGGGACGGCGTCCCATCGTCGTCGAGCGTGGCGGTGGGGATCTCCTGCGCGAGGATCTCGAACACGCCCGCGTCGGCGCTGCGCGATTCGCCCTCGCCGAACAGGATCGCCGACGCCGTCTCCACGCCGCGCAGCACGTCCGCGCCATGGGCCAGCGTGGTCACCGCGGCGGCGAGCGCGCGCTGTGCCGGCCGGGCCGCGGCATGTCGCGCCTGCCGCGCCATCACGTCGGCGATCTCCTCGTGCGACAGCAGCGTGAACAGCCGCAGGTAGCGCTCGACGTCGCGGTCGTCCACGTTGATCCAGAACTGGTAGAACTTGTAGGGCGACGTGAGCGCCGGATCGAGATAGACCGCGCCGCTTTCCGTCTTGCCGAATTTCTGGCCCGACGCCCGCGTCACGAGGGGCGCCACGAGCCCGTGCACGTCGACGTTCTCCACGCGACGAATCAGCTCGATCCCCGCCGTGATGTTGCCCCACTGGTCGCTACCGGCGACCTGCACCGTGCACTGCCGCTCGCGGTAGAGGTGCAGGAAGTCGTACGCCTGGAGCAGCATGTAGCTGAACTCGGTGAACGACAGCCCGCCCTCGAGGCGCGCCCGCACCGACTCCTTCTGCAGCATCACGTTCACGGTGAAGTGCTTGCCGACGTCCCGCAGGAAGTCGACCAGGCGCTGCTCCACGAGCCACTTCGCGTTGTCGAGCAGCAGCGCGGCCGTGGGGCCGGCGCCGAATTCCAGGAAGCGCGACGCCTGATCCCGCATGCGGCGCACGTTCTCGCGAATCTCTTCCTTCGCCAGCAGCGGCCGCTCGGCCGATTTCCCCGACGGGTCGCCGATCAATCCCGTGCCGCCGCCCATGAGCACGATCGGCCGATGGCCGTGGCGCTGCAGATTCGCCAGCAGCATCAGCGGCATGAGATTGCCGACCTGCAGGCTGGGCACGGTGGGATCGAAGCCGCAGTAGGCGGTCACCGGCCCCCGGGCGAAGTGCTCGGCGATGCCGGGCGTCGCCTGCTGGATGAAACCGCGCCATTCGAGCTCGCGCAGCACGTCGGGAGGGCTCATGGCGGCGAATCGTACGAAGCTGCGAGAGCGGTGGCAAGCGCCATGCGGCTTTGCTAGGTTGTTACTCGATATGGCTCATCCCGCCGGACCCCCGACCCTGCGCGACTCGTTCCTCGGGCGCTGGTGGCGCAACCGCGCCCACCGCCGCCGCGTGCTCATCGTCACCGGACTGGGTTGTCTCTACGCCGGCGGGGTGGCCTACGGCTCGTGGACGCGCGTGTGCGCCGCCGAGCGCTGCCCCAGCATCGCGCGGCTCGAGCCGGGGACCGGCGTGCAGCAGCAGACCTCGAAGGTGTACGCGGCCGACGGCCGCCTGATCACCGAGCTCGGGATCCAGCGGCGCACCGTGCTGCGGCTGAACGAGATCCCGATGCACCTGCGCCAGGCGTTCATCGCCACCGAGGACAAGCGCTTCTACTCGCACAACGGCATCGATTTCGTGCGCATCCCGGGCGCCGTGCTGGACCGGTTCCGCGGCTTCTCCACGATCACGCAGCAGCTCGCGCGCAACGTCTTCCCCGACCAGATCAGCCGCGAGCGCACGGTGACGCGCAAGCTCAAGGAAATGCGCGTGGCGATCGAGCTGGAGCGCAACTTCCCCAAGGACACGATCCTCGAGCTATACCTCAACCAGATCGAGCTCGGGCCCAACGTCTTCGGGGTCGAAGCGGCGTCCCGCGTCTTTTTCGGCAAGTCGGCCCGCGATATCAACATGGCCGAGGCGGCGCTGCTCGCGGCGCTGCCCAAGGCACCGGGGACGTACAACCCGCGCAATCACCCCGACCGCGCGGTGCGGCGCCGCAACGTGGTGCTCAACCTGATGCGGAATCAGGGCTTCATCACGCCGGAGGACGCGGAGTTCTGGAAGGCGTACCCGCTGCTGCTCACGACGCGGCGGACCAGCTACGGCGACGTCGCGCCGTATTTCGTCGAGTGGCTGCGCACCTCCTACCTCGAGCCGCGGTTCGGCCGCGACCTCTACGAGAAGGGCCTGCGCATCTACACCACGCTCGATCTCGACCTGCAGGAGGCCGCCGAGCGCGCCCTGCTGTCGCAGCTCGACGAAATCGAGGCCGGGGCGTATTCGCCGGAGGAGAGCAACGAATTCGAGGGACGCACCACCTACCGCGAGTACGTCGAGCAGGGGCGGGGCGGCGGGGACCAGGGACCGTTCTCGCCCTACCTGCAGGGCGCGCTGGTCGCGATCGACGCGCGCACCGGCTACATCCTGGCGATGGTGGGCGGGCGCGATTTCGTGGACTCGAAGTGGAACCGCGTGACCCAGTCGGCGCGGCCGCCGGGCTCGACGTTCAAGCCGTTCGTCTACTCCGCCGCGATCCGGGCCGGCCTGCCGGTCACGCACATGCTCGAGGACACGCCGCTCGACCCGCCCTTCGTGCAGCTCGACAGCACGCTGTGGCAGCCCAAGGACTACGACTACACCACGCTCGGCCTGATCCCGATGCGGATGTCGCTGTACCTGTCGCGCAATCTGTCCACGATCAAGCTGGGGATGTCGCTGGGCGAGCAAACGGTGATCGGCGAGACGCGGCGCTACGGCATCACCACGCCGCTCCCGCCCTACCCGTCGATTCACATCGGGGCGCGCGAGGTGCGGCCGATCGAGCTGATCGCCGCCTACAGCGCGTTCGCGAACCTCGGCAGCCGCGTCGAGGCCATCGGGATCCAGCGCATCGAGGACCGCGAGGGCACGATCCTGTTCCAGTCGACCGTGCGGCGCGAGCAGGTGATGGACCCCGAGCACGCCTGGCTGATGCTCGACATGCTGCGCGACGTGATGCGCTGCCAGCCGGGCACCGGGCCGCATCGCTGCGGCACCGCGGCGGGCGCGGTCGCCGGGCTGCGCCTCCCGATGGGCGGCAAGACCGGCACGACCGACGACTACACCGACGCCTGGTTCGTCGGCTTCACGCCCGAAATCGTCGCGGGCATCTGGATCGGCTACGACCTGCAGCGCCGCATCATGAACAACGCGGGCGGCGGGCGCATCGTGGCGCCGGCGTGGACCAAGTTCATGCGCGACGTCTACGAGCGGCGCCCCACTCCGGGCGACTGGCACCGGCCCGACGCGCTGATCACGCGCGAGGTGGACTGGTCCAACGGCTTCCTGGCCACGCCGTTCTGCCCGCTCGAGGAGCGGCGCTGGGAGTGGTTCTATCCCGGCACGGAGCCCACGCAGGTGTGCACCGTGCACTCGCCGTTCGGCGTGGGGATCACTCCGTAGGGGCGAGGGGCTCGGGGCTCGGGGTTCGGAGGCGCCCCCGGCCCGGGGCCCTAGCCCCGAGCCCCCCGCTCCATGCTCCGCATCCGCGCAGGCATCGTGCACTCCGTCACGGCGCCGCCCTTCGAGGACGGCGCCGTTCTCGTCGATGACGCCGGGCGGATCGCGGCGCTGGGACCGCACCGGAGCGTGCCGGCGCCGGGCGGCGCGCCTGCATTCGAATTTCCCGACGCGCTGCTCACACCGGGGCTCGTCAACTGTCACACCCATCTCGAGCTGACGCGGCTCGGCGGCGGCGGCCGCCACGAGGAGCCGGAGTTCACCAAGTGGATCCGCCGCATCCGGGAGCTGAAGGACGCGACCGCGGCGGACGCGTTTTACGACGCGGCGGTCGCCGGCATCCGGGACTGCTGGGCCCGCGGTATCACCTGCGTCGCGGAGACCGGCAGCACGGGCGCGGTGATGCGGGCGCTGCACGACCTCGGCGGCCGCGGGATCGTGTACCAGGAAGTGTTCGGCCCGGACCCCGCGAAACGCGACCAGAGCATGGCCGAACTGGTGTCGGCACTCGGGGCGTTGCGCCGCTTCGAGACGCCCCGGATCCGTCTGGGCGTGTCGCCGCACGCGCCGTACACGGTGAGCGCGCCGCTCTACGAGTCCGTCGCCGCGCTGGCGCGCGAGGCGGGGCTGCCCATCGCCGTGCACGTCGCCGAATCAAAGGAAGAGGCAACGCTGGTGCGCGACGGCGGCGGCCCGTTCGCCGAGGCGTTACGCGCGCGCGGGATCCCCGTCGAGGCATCGCGCTGCTCGCCCGTGGAATATCTGATACGGCGGGCCGTCGTGGGGCGGGGAACGCTGTGCATTCATTGCGTGCAGGTGAACGACGCGGATATCGCCCTGCTTCGGGATGCCGGGGTCGCGATCGCCCATTGCCCACGCTCGAACCGCGCCCACGGCCACGGCGCGGCCCCGCTGGCCGCCTTCCGGGCGGCCGGCATTCCCGTCGGGCTGGGTACCGATTCGGTCGTCAGTGTGGGGGAGCTGGACCTCTGGGCCGAGGCCGAAGCCGCCGGACTGAACGGGGACGCGGCACTGCGCGCGCTCACCTGGGACGGCGCCCGGGCCCTCGGCTGGGAAGGTGAAATCGGGTCGCTGGAGGTCGGGAAGGCGGCGGATTTGGCGGTGTTTGAAAGACACCCGGGCGTCCGGGCGTCCGGGCGTCCGGGCGTCTGGCCGTCCGGCCGCCCGGCCGTCCTGGCGGTCATTGCAGGCCGTGTGGTCCACGGCGCCGGATCTCCCCACGCACGCTAGATTCTCCCGCCATGAAGACCCAGCGCCACGCTGCGATTCTGCGCATCGTGCGCGACGAGACGATCGGGAGCCAGGAGCAGCTGCGCGAGCGGCTGCGGGCGGCCGGCTTCAGCGTCACGCAGGCGACGCTGTCGCGCGACATCCGGGAGCTGGGGCTGGCCAAGGTGGCCGCGCCCGACGGCGGCTCGCGGTACGCCGTCCCGCCGGACGGCGGCGCGGGCGTGCGGCCCCAGCTCGAGCAGCTCCTTCCCACGATGCTGGTCTCGGCGGAAGGCGTGGGCCCGCTGCTGGTGCTCAAGACCGCGACCGGGGCGGCGCAGGCGCTGGCGCTGGCGCTCGACGGCGCGGGGTGGCAGGAGGTGATCGGCACGATCGCCGGCGACGACGCGATTCTGGCGATCGCGCGCAGCGAGCGGGCGCGGCGCGCGGTACAGGTGCGGCTGCGCGAGCTGGCCGGCCTGCCGGCTTGACACCGGCGCGCCGCGGCCCGTATTTTTATGCATGACCATGCATAAACCTGCGACCATCGTGCTCGCCTACTCCGGCGGTCTCGACACCTCCGCGATCGTCCCCTGGCTGCGGGAGACCTATCACGCTCGCGTCACCTGCTTCGCCGCCGACGTGGGGCAGGGCGCGGCCGAGCTGCAGGGGCTCGAGCGGAAGGCCCGCGCCTCGGGCGCCGAAGACTGCGTGGTCGAGGACCTGCGCGAGGAGTTCGTCCGCGACTTCGTCTTCCCCACCCTGCGCGCCGGCGCCGTCTATGCCCGCACCTACCTGCTCGGCACGTCAATGGCGCGGCCCCTCACCGCCGCCCATCAGGTCGCGCTCGCGCGCGCGGTGGGCGCCGACGCCGTCGCCCACGGCTGCACCGGCAAGGGCAACGACCAGGTACGCTTCGAGCTGACCTACGCCGCCCTCGCGCCCGAGCTCACGGTCATCGCGCCGTGGCGGGAATGGCAGTTCCAGGGTCGCGACGATCTGCTCAATTACGTGCGCAGCAAAGGTGTCCCCGTCCAGGCCACCGCCGAGAAGCCCTACTCCACCGACCGCAACCTGTGGCATTGCTCGCACGAGGGCGGAATCCTCGAGGACCCGTCGCAGGAAGCGCCCGAGCACATCTTCGTCATGACGAAGAATCCGCTCGCCGCGCCCGACGAGCCCCAGACGGTGGCGATCGAATTCGAGGCGGGCACGCCCGTCGCCGTGGACAGCGTGCCGCTCGGCCCGGTGGCGCTGCTCGAGCTGCTCAACGAGATCGCGGGCGAGCACGGCGTGGGCCGCGCCGACGTCGTCGAAGATCGGCTCGTCGGCATGAAGTCGCGCGGCGTCTACGAGACGCCGGGCGGCACGCTGCTGCACGCCGCCCACCGCGAGCTCGAGCAGATGACCCTCGACCGCCGCACGCTGCGGATGAAGGACGAGCTGGCGCTGCGGTATGCGGATCTCGTCTACGACGGCCGCTGGTGGACGCCGGAGCGCGAGGCGCTCGACGCACTCGTCGCCGCCACGCAGCAGCACGTGACGGGCACCGTCCGGCTCAAGCTCTACAAGGGCAGCGTGACCGTCGCCGGCCGGGAGAGTCCGTTCGCGCTCTACCAGCCGTCCTATGCCACGTTCGGCAAGGACAACGTCTACAACCAGAAGGACGCCGAGGGCTTCATCCGGCTCTACGGACTGTCGATTCGCATCGGCGCGGGCCTCGCGGCCGAGCATACGGATGTCCCAACCCGCTAATCCTCCGGCCCACCTGATGTGGGGCGGGCGCTTCGCGTCCGCCGGCCTCGGCGCCGGAGGGCCCAGCGAAGCACTGGACGCGCTCAATCGCAGCCTCTCGGTCGATCATCGGCTGTGGCCCCAGGACATCGTCGCGAGCAAGGCGTGGGTGCAGGCGCTGGGCCGCGCCCGCGTGCTCTCACCCGCCGAAGAGGCCCAGCTCCTCGACGGCCTCGAGCGCGTGGCCGACCGGCTCGCCGACGGCGCCGCGGTCGGCGCCCCCGACGAAGACGTCCATACCCTGGTCGAGCGGCTGCTGTACGAGGAGGTCGGCGCGGTCGCGGGCAAGCTGCACACCGGCCGGTCGCGC
Source organism: Gemmatimonadales bacterium (assembly GCA_050733275.1). Lineage (GTDB taxonomy): Bacteria > Gemmatimonadota > Gemmatimonadetes > Gemmatimonadales > GWC2-71-9 > 20CM-2-65-7. Next base: position 107 of record JBOHSP010000281.1, on the reverse strand, counting down.
AACGATCAGGTGGCGACCGATCTGCGGCTGTGGACCGTCGAGGCGATCGACCAGCTCGACGCCGGCCTGGCGGCGCTGGGCCGGGCGCTCGTCGCGCGCGCGCAGGA
>JBOHSP010000280.1:0-7943 GCA_050733275.1 Gemmatimonadales bacterium | reverse complement strand
GTCTGCCTACATCATCGCCTCCGCGCGCGCCACGAACCCTCCCCCGAGCAGCCGAAAGCTCAGGAGCAGGAGGAGGGCGAGCAGCAGGAGCGCGAATGGCATCATGTGTGAGGCTTAATCTCCACCGCTGGCGTGGGCTGTCAAGGGGACACTCCACCAACCTCCACCACCGTCCGCTTACGGGAACAGCGGCGGGTTCCTCAGCGCGACCCGCGCTGCTATGCGCATCCGCGCATCGGGATCTGTGGCGGCAATGGCCTGGAGCGTCGACCGGAGCCGAGTGGTCACGGGCTCCGCAAGGCTCCCCCGGCCGATGACCGGCGCCGGGTGATCAATGGCCCCGTAGTGATGCACCAGCACCGCGGTCGAATCCCCCAGAAAGTCATCGAAGCCCGGCAGGATTGACGAATCAGCGTAGGTGAGCAACACCATCAAGGCAGCGACACGCGCGTCGCGCGCCCGGCCCGGTTGCTCCAGCGTCGAGAATAGTGTGGTGACGAGCTCCGGCGTCACGAACGCCCGCGTGGCCGTGACGAGCGGGCCGAGCTCGGCGCGATTGTCGGCCGCGGCCGACCAGACCGCGACCAGCGCGGGAACTCCTTGGCCGCCACACAAGCCGATCGTGTGCAGCGCCTCCATACGCAGCGGTCCCGGCTCGCCACTTGTCAGGATCTGGACCGCGAGGCGACAGTCATTGCGAAGCTGCACGGTGTCAGGGGTTGCCTGTGCCGCGAGCGACGTCGGAGCCAGGACGAGTGCAATCATCAGGTGTCGCAGCGATGCGTCCATACTCACCTTGGAGCCGGGAACAGCACGAGCGTGCATGGAATCAGGCTGAACCCTTCGTCGTCGGTCTTGTCGGCTTCCGTGCTGGCCGCTGTGATCACCGGCTCGAGCGCAGCACTCGTTTCGGCGTCGGGATCGTCCTGGATCACCAATCGCTCGATGATGGGGCCCGCCAGCTCGTTGAACTTCGCCGCGTAGCGCCCGGCGTGCGAATTCGGATGCATCGTGCTACCCTCATGCAGCTCGATAGTCCCAACCAGACGCGGCAGCTGTGACCGCAGACAGCTCACTGTCCGTTCAAATGCAGGAGCGCTTTCCCGCTGTAAGTGAGCCAGGTCACTATTCGCCTGCAACTGCGACAGATTGATGTGGATCTTCCAGCTCGGATCGTAGGGGTTGGCCGTATAGTAGCCGAGCCCGCCGTTCGGCCCCTGCCCGATCACCGCGAGCCGACCCGGGAACCGCAGGAAGTGATTCGCCGAATGAATGTGGCCGATGTGGTGGAGCCCGCGCTCGCCCGCGACTTGATAGGGCCGCTCGGACATGTCGTCGTCATCTGTCACGGGAGGCGTTTCGAACGTCGCCGTCAGCGGGCCGCGATCCGTGACCGCGATGTGCGCAGTCGCCTCGCCCGCCTGGCCGTTCACGGTCCCGTTCACCGTCACGGTGCCACTCGTGACCATCGGACCGGACCAGGTCAGCTCGTCTTGCCCCATGCTACGCTCGATGGGCCGCAGCCGGGTATCGTCAGGCGTGAAACGCCATTGCTGGATCACGATCGTGGCATCGGAGGGCTCCCCCGACGCGGTGCAGGTCACGGTTTGAGCGCGTTGGACCTGCTCCGGAACGCAGGAAAGGTGCAGCGGCGCACCGCCACCGCCGCCGGAACCCTCGGACACGCGCTGTTCGGCGGCGCGCGGTGTGTCGTGCACCAAGGCGGTGGCGACAAACGTCCCGGCGGAAACGTCAATGGTCGCGTGACAGGTGAGATTGCCGTCGCAGGCCGAGAGCGACGTCCACGTCGCGGTCGCCGTAACACCGGCCGAGGCCGCGAAGCGCGAGGGCCCTGCCGAGCGCTCGCCCTCGGCACCCATGATCACGAGCCGCGGCGCCGTGGGTGCGTCGGTGGCCGACGTGGCCCTGGCTGTGACGATCGGCGGTTCGCCGCCGTCGATGACGCCACCACCATCAGGGACGAAATACCAGCGCACGTCCTCTGCCGGTGAGCCGTCACTGGTCTCGACCTCGAGATCCACCGATCCTCCGGAAGGGCCCAGGGACTGCTGCGTGACGTTCAGAATGAGGTGCGCGGACTCGTCCCCGCTGTCGGCGTGCACCGTGTACGTGTAACTGCCGCCGAACGTGAAGCACGGGCCGCTGCCAAAGTCCCAACTGAACTCGCAGAAAAACTGGGAACGGCCTACCCACAGCTCGCTGCCGCTGGGACCCGAGAGGACGGGACCGGACTCGGGAGCACGCTGCCCCTCTGCTCCGTCCCACGCCGCGAATGCGACCGCCGCGTCAATCTCGGGGACGCCGGAGGGCGGCACGGGGTCTTCACCCAGGAAGAATGCGAATTCCGCACAGAGGTCCACAAAGAACGAGCAGAAGAGCTTCAGGCCATCGGTTTGCGTGCGCGTGACTTGTCCTGTGACGCTCACTGTGACGGGAATTCCGGGCGGTAGCGTGAGCCCGGACGCTTGCAGCGGCACGTCCGGCAGAAAGCTCCCCGACGCCGTAATGGTCACGGATCCACCGATTCCCATCGGCGGGGCCTCAGGGTCAGCGTCGAGGTCGGCGACGGCCGAGTAGAGAGGGGAGGCGGTGTTATCGGAGGACCTTGGCGCGGTCGCATCGTGGCACGCGCCAAGCGATAGGACGATCGTGAGCGACCCTACAACCCAGCAATCACGGGTCCGCATGCGGCACCCTCCGCCGCGAAGCTAGCACCCGCGGAGGGTTCTGGCGAGGAAGAGCCACCGGTCGGATTTGAACCGACGACCGCTCGATTACGAATCGAGAGCTCTACCACTGAGCTACGGTGGCGTGCGACCCAAACTTAGCAAGGCGCTGCTCGATTCGGTACTGCGGGGTTGGCCAACCTGGGATAAGAATTGATCTTCGGTTGACATCCGCACATAAAGTGCGTGCCGATGTCGGCGAAACGCGGTTACATTCCGGGTATGCCGGCTCCCCAGACCGCCGACGACCTCCTCCGATTCCGAGATCCGGGAAAGACGGCCGAGCTGGTGCGCGGCGTGTTGATCGTGCGGGAGCCGCCGGCCACTCGGCATGGTGAGCGCGCCGCCCGACTGCTCCTGCGGCTGGGACTGTTCGTCCAGCAGGCGAGGCTCGGCGCGGTCTTCGCCCAGGACACTGGCTTCAGGATCGAGCGGGATCCCGACACGGTCCGCGCTCCCGACGCGGCATTCATCGCTCGAGACCGGCTCGCTCTGATCGGTGACGGCTATGCCGATGTGGCTCCCGACCTCGTCGCAGAGATTCTCTCGCCCAGCGACCGACCCGGTGAAGTGCTCGACAAAGTCGCCCAATGGCTGAGCGCCGGCACCCGTCTGGTCTGGGTGCTCGACCCCGCCCGCCACAGCGCGCGCGTGGACCGCGCGGACGGCAGCGTGGCGGTCATCGCCGCGGACGAGCAGCTCGACGGCGAAGACGTGCTTCCCGGCTTTCGCTGCCCCCTCACGGAGGTTTTGTAGATGACCCGCGCGATCAACCGCCGTCGCTTCCTCGAGCAGTCCATGGGCGTGGCCGCCGGCGTGGGCCTCGCCTCCTTGGGAGGCGTGGCAGCCCTGGCGGCCCAGGAACCATGGTTTCAGATATCGCTCGCCGAGTGGTCTTTTCACAGGGCCCTGTTCGCCGGGCAGATGGACCACCTCGACTTTGCCAAGGTCGCCAAAACCGACTTCGGCATCAGCGCGGTGGAGTACGTCAACCAGTTCTTCAAAGACAAGGCCACGGACCGAACGTACCTCACGGCGATGCGGCAGCGTTGCGAAGACCATGGTGTAGAGAGTCGCCTCATCATGATCGACGATGAGGGAGACCTCGGTGATGCCGATCCGGCGCGGCGCACGCAGGCCGTCGAGAACCACTACCAGTGGGTCGACGCCGCCAAATTCCTCGGGTGTTTCGCCATCCGGGTAAACGCTCGCTCCACGGGCAGCTACGACGAGCAGCTGGAACGGGCGGCCGACGGGCTGCGACAGCTGGCGGAATTCGGCGCCCAGCGGGGCATCGCCGTCATCGTCGAAAACCACGGCGGGCTCTCGTCCAACGGCCAGTGGTTGGCATCCGTCATGAAGCGCGTGAACCTGCCCAACTGTGGCACGCTTCCCGACTTCGGGAATTTCGACCTGGGCGACGGCCGGCAATACGACCGCTACCGGGGCGTCGCGGAGCTGATGCCGTTCGCCAAGGCCGTGAGCGCCAAGTCGCACGACTTCGACGCGGCCGGCAACGAGATCCACACCGACTATCTCCGGATGATGCGGATCGTCAAGGACGCCGGGTACCGCAGCTTCGTCGGCATCGAGTATGAAGGGGACAAGCTCAGCGAGCGCGAGGGCGTACGATTGACGAAGGTTCTGCTCGAGCGAGTTCGCGCGCAGCTGAGCTGAGGACGCCGCTACGGCACCGCGGCCGGCATCCGATCCTCCGCCGTGGGCGGCTGCGGCCGCGTGCGCCGCGCCATCCAGCCGTTCGCGAGGATCAGCGCCGCCAACACGACGCCCCACTGCAGCAGAATCGTCCCCACGCTCTCCGTGCCGAATGGATCGAGCCACCCTGTGGGATCCCAGCCACGCGCCTGATACAGCCACCAGCCGAGCAGCACCAGCGCCTCGAGCGGCACGATGACGCCGATCACCACGTCCCACCAGCGGCCGATGCGGATGTCCGAGTCGGGATGATTGAGCTGCTCTTCGCGGAACCGGCGCACGCCGGCCGCGATCACCGCCACCGCGAAGAAGAGCCCGGACACCATCAGCGCCACGCCCCACACCCAGTCCTGATTGTGCAGGACCTGGAGTGAGAACGCCGACGGCAGGCCCAGCACGAATCCCGCGATCCCCACCGTGCGCACCGCGCGCCCGCGCTCCATGCCCGCATCCCGCAGCACGCGGCTCGCCAGCTCGATCATCGCGATCAGGCTGGTGAACGCGGCGAACGCGAGGGCGACGAAAAACAGCACCATGAACCCCTGGCCGAAGGGAATGCGGGCGAACAGCTGCGGCATCCAGATAAACGTCAGCCCCTCGTTGCCCGCGCTGAAGATCGTGCGCTGGATCAACTCGGGCGACAGCGCCTGGCCCGCCCCCACCGCCTCGGCCAGCGCCGGATAGGCCGATAGCGCGGCGGGGTTCGTCGCGAGACCGGCCACGAGCTGGGGGACGACGGCGAACACGGTACACAGCACCATCATGCCGGCGAGCAGCGAGACGGTGTTGTTCGCCGTCGGCAGGATCAGGGCGTTGAGCGCGGTGTCTTCGCGCTGGCGCAGATACGCCGCGTACACGAGCACGAGGCCCCAGCCGGCGCCGGTGTCCCAGGCATTCTGAGTCAACGCCTCGAGCCAGATGCGCGCGCGCCCCAGCTCCTGCCAGTCCACCGTGAAGAGATACCGCAGCCCCTCGCCGGCGCCGGGCAGCGTCACCGCGCGGATCGCGAGCAGGACGACGAGGACCAATAACGTCGGCATCAGCACGCGGGCCACCCGCTCGATCGCGCGGACCCCTCGGGAGATCACCCACACGCCGCACGCCATCGCGAGCCCGTGGGTCACCACGGGCCACCACGAGTCGGTGTACGCCTGCCAGAACGCGCCGGGCTCGGTGCCCGGAACTTCGCCCGCGAGCGCGGCGACGACGTAGCGCACGGTCCAGCCCGTGACGACCGAGTAGTAGAACATGATGGCGGTCGCCACGAACGCCACGAAGGCGCCCATCCAGGCCCAGCGCGGTCCCATGAGCTGCATGAACGCGCCCACCGGCCCCGTGCGCGTTTTCCGGCCCGCGCCGAACTCCACCATGATCAGCGGAATCGACCAGAGCAGGAGGAATGCCACCCACGCGACGAGGAACTCGCCGCCGCCGTTCTGCGCGGCGATACGGGGGAACCGCCAGATGTTGCCGGTGCCGACCGCCATGCCGAGCATGGCGAGCATCATCACCCAGCGGGAGGAAAAGACTTCCGGTCTGCCGGTCACGGGCTGCAAGGTGCAGCCGTTTGGCCCGTACCGCTAGCGCCCGCCGGTACGGCGAGCGGCCGAAGGAGCTACCGCGCCGCGTCGAGCGCTGCCCGCAGCCCACGCAAGACGTCGGGGAGCGGCCCATCCGCCCAGAAGTGCATGTAGTAGATCGTCGGCTGCTCGCCGATCCAATGGCTGTGCAGCGCGGTAGCAGCGATACCGTGCGCGGCCAGCGCATTGAGCACCGGCGCGACTTGCGCGGCCGTGAGCGAGAAGTCGCCCGTCGCCACAGCGCGACCGCCGTCTACGACCTGAATGTTGATCGGACTGCCGTAGGCGAGCGCCGGATTGAGCGTCCGCCCATCCATCGTCACTGAGCCCTGCACGAGGACGGTGGAGACTTGGGCGATGTTGCCGTGCGCCCGTCCTCTCAGCCCGAGTGTGGCGAAAACGATCGCTGTATCAATCGTCGCGGGCTGCGGCGCGCGCGCGGCCACAGGTCGTGGCGTTTTGGTTCGTGCGAGCACGCGGTCGAGTCGCGTGGCGAGATCGATCGCATCGCCGTCCGCATGGAAATGCACGTACGTGATCTGCGGCTCGCCAACCAGGTGGTTGTGAATCGCGCTCACGCCGATGCGCTGACTCGCCAGCTCGGCGAGCACCGGTTTCAGCTCGTCGGCCGTGACCACGAGATCGCCCATCATGGTCGTCGCCGACGCCTTGCCGTCGAATCCCGCCCAGGAACCCAGCGCGAGCGCCGTCGCCACGGTCACGTCGCCGACGCGCAGCACGATGTCGCGGCGCGGCCAGGCGTAGCGATGATAGCCGCCCGTGAGCGACCCGGTCGTCCGCAAAATGCGACCGACCGAGTCCCACGGCGCGCGGAGTTGCGCCTGTGCGGCCAGGCCACCGAATGCAGCCGGCAGAGTGAGCAATCCGATGAGTAGTGCGCGAATCTTCATGTTGCGTTTCCTTCCGTTAAGGGAAGCTTTGCCTGCCAGCATAGCAGAGGTTTAGACGATTCCTGAATATCGGCAAGTGACAACCACAGACGTGGCCGCGGTGCAGCGCCGCACGCTGCGCCTGCTGTTCGCGACGCAAATCCTCGGCGGGATCGGGGTTGCCGTCGGGGCGTCGGTGGGCGCGCTCCTTGCGGCAGATCTGGTGGGCGTCGCCGTGTCGGGCCTCGCCCAGAGCGCGGTCGTCGTGGGCGCCGCGCTCTTCACCATCCCCGCCGCCGCGATCGTGCGGCGCGGCGGCCGCCGGCCCAGCCTCGCGGCGGGGTACGCGGTCGCCGTCCTGGGAGCCGTGCTCATCGTCTTCGCGGCCATGCGCGGCGCGATTCCCGTGCTGTTTGCGGGCTTTTTCCTGTTCGGCGGCGCGACGGCGGCGAACCTGCAGGCGCGCTATGCCGCCACCGACCTCGCGCCCACCGCGCTGCGCGCCAGACATCTCTCGCTCATTGTCTGGGCGACCACGATCGGCGCGGTCGCCGGCCCGCCGTTGGCAGCCGTCGCGGGTGCAGCGCTCGCGCCCTACGGCATCCCCCCGCTCGCCGGCCCGTTCTTCTTCTCCGCCGTGCTGCTCGCACTGGCCGCCCTCTGCCTCGTACTCCTCCTCCGGCCCGACCCGGCGGTGCTCGCCGGGACCACGCTCGGCAATCCCGAGCCCCTGGTCCCCAGTCCCCAGCCCCGCGGCCTGCGCGCCGCCCTCCGTGCGATCGTTTCCCTGCCCTCCGCGGTGCTGGGCGTGAGCGCGATGGCCGTCGGTCACATGGTGATGGTCGGGATCATGGCGATGACGCCGGTGCACATCCGCGGTGCCGGACACGATGCCGCCCACACGCTGCGTGTCGTGGGCGTGGTCCTCAGTTTCCACATCGCCGGCATGTACGCGCTGTCGCCGGTATTCGGCTGGCTCACCGATCGGCTCGGCCGGCGTCTCGTGATCG
>JBOHSP010000279.1:0-10398 GCA_050733275.1 Gemmatimonadales bacterium | reverse complement strand
GCGTGGGCGAGCCGCACGGTTCCGGTCCCCCCGAGCCGGCCGGCGCCTGCCCCGTCTGCGGGGCTCGGCCGGCTCAGCGCCGCGTCACGCCCGACCGCCGCGGAGACTTCTCGCATACGCTCGTCCTCATTTCCGACATGGCCACCGAAGTACAGCGCTTCGAGCGGCACCACGCCACGACGACGATCGGCCGCATCGAGGGCGACATCCGGTTCCCCGACGACGAGTACGTTTCGCGGCTGCATACCACGCTGTCGTGGGAGGAGGGGCGGTTCGAGGTGCGGGATCTCGGCAGCCGCAACGGCACGTGGGTGTTCCTCGAGGAGCCGTACCGCCTGGTCGACGGCGACCTGCTGCTCATCGGATCGCAGGTGATCCGGTTCCGGCGGCTGGGCTACCCGGGGCCGCACGCCCCGGATGCGGACGCGACCAAGCGAATGGGCAGCCTGGTGCCGAGCGCCGACATTGCGAGTCTCACGCAGCTGCGCGCCGACGGGAGCCCGCGCGACGTGATTCAGCTTTCGCCCGGGCGCGACGTGCACATCGGACGGGAGCGGGGCGACTGGATCTTCCCCTACGATCCGTCGATGAGCGCCCAGCACGCCACGGTGCGGTCTGAGGACGCCGACTTCGTGCTGCTCGACGACCAGAGCCGCAACGGCGTGGCGATCGCGGCGCGCGGTGCCATGCCGCTGCGCCACGGCTCGCGCATCCTGGTCGGCGACAAACTCTTCCGCGTAGAGCTGCCGGCGTGAAGGTCTGTCCGGTCTGCGCCGCGGAGTACCCCGACGACGTGCGGTTCTGTCCCCAGGACGGGCAGACGCTGCGCGCCGCGGCGCCGGCCACCGATCTCGTGGGCCAGGTCGTGGCCGACCGCTATCACGTCGTCAAGAAGCTGGGCGAAGGCGGCATGGGCCAGGTGTATCTCGCCGAGCACGTGAAGATGGGCCGCCGCAGCGCCATCAAGGTGATGAATCCCGCCACGGTGCACGACCCCGACGCAGTGGCGCGCTTCAACCGCGAGGCGGCGAACGCCAGCCGCATCACCCACCCCAACGTCTGCGCCATTTACGATTTCGGCGAGACGGCGGACGGGCTGATCTATCTCGCCATGGAGTTCGTCGAAGGCGAGCCGCTGACCGACATGCTGGAGCGCGAGGGCGCGTTGCCGGTGCCGCGTGCCGTGAGCATCTTCCTGCAGGTCGCCGAGGCGCTGCAGGCGGCCCACGATCTCGGCATCGTGCATCGCGATCTCAAGCCCGACAACATCATGCTGACCCGCCGCAAGGGCGGCGGCGACGCGGTCAAGGTCGTCGATTTCGGGATCGCCAAGGCCGTCGGCGGCGACGCGGAGGGCCAGAAGGTCACGAAGACGGGTCTCATCATCGGCACGCCGGAGTTCATGAGTCCCGAGCAGCTCTCCGCCGACACGGTCGACGGCCGCAGCGACCTCTATTCGCTGGCGCTGGTCCTCTATCGGATGCTGACGGGGAAGCTGCCGTTCGAGGCGACGACCGCCCAGGAGGCGATGATCAAGCGGCTCACCGACGAGCCGGCCCAGTTGGCCCAGGTGCGCCCGGACCTCAAGTTCCCCGCCGGCCTGCAGGCCGTGCTCGACACCGCGCTAGCGCGCAGCCCCCTCGATCGGTATCAAAGCGTGGCGAAATTCGCGGGCGACATCGCGGCCGTAACGGGCGGCCGGGGAGTGGGCAGCGGCCCGACCAGCGTGATCCCGCACACGCGGCCGACCCCCGATCCGGACAGCCAGACGCAACTCATCGCTCCCCCTCCCCCACCTCGCCCACCGGCGCGCCCGCGGAAGGGGTCGATGGCGCTCGTGGCGATCGGCGCGGTCGTGGTGCTCGGCGGCGGCGGCGCGTGGGCGGTGCTGAGCGGGGGCAGCAAGACGGCCGGCGAGCGCGTGTCGTCGGACACGGCAGCCACTCGATCCGACCCGGAGGCGGACTCGATGCGGATGGTGGCCGCGATGGACACGGGCCGCCGGCCGGCAGCGCCGCCTGCTGCGCCCATCCCCTCCCCGGTCCCGGCGTCGCCGCCCGCCCGCTATGACGACGCGGCCGGTCGTCGCGCGCTCGATCTTCTCGTGGACGAAATGGACAACCTCCCCACCACCGTACTCCTGGATTCCGCGCAGGCGATCTATCGGCAGACGCAGCAGCCGCCGGCGAAAGCATACGCCGCGTACATGACGTCGCAGTTCTACCTGCTCAAGGCGCGGGATTTGCGCGCGGCGCGGGACTGGATCCAGATCGCGCTCCAGCACACGCCGACTGAGCGGAAGTACCAGAATCTGCGCGCGGCGATCGACCGCGATTTGGCGGGAGGGCGGCCCTAGCCATGTTCGGACGCTCGCCGAAACCGATTCGCGTGGAGGTCGTGGGCAAGACGGACCTGGGCCGCACGCGCGAGCACAACGAGGACCGGTTTCTCGTGGCCGATCTCACGCGCAAGGCCGCGTCCCTGCCCGACGTGCGCCAGCACCACATCGGCGACCGGGGGATGCTGCTCGTCGTGGCGGACGGAATGGGCGGGGCCGCGGCGGGGGAGCTCGCGAGCGAAATGGCCACGGACACCATCTACGCGCACCTCATCAGGACCTGGCACGCCGAGCCGCACCCCACGCCGCAGCGCTTCGCCTACCGGCTGAAGGAAGCGGTGGAGGTGGCGAACGCGAACATCCACGCGCACGCCGCGGCGCACCCGGAAGTGCGCGGCATGGGCACGACCACCACGGCGGCGGGCGTTCTCGCCGATCACCTCTATCTCACCCAGGTCGGCGACAGCCGCGCCTACCTGGTGCGCGGCGGCGTGGCGCATCAGATCACGAAAGACCAATCGCTGATGCAACGCCTGGTCGAGGCCGGCGAGCTGACGGAGGAGGAGGCGGCGCACAGCGAGCGCCGCAACATCATCCTCCAGGCGCTCGGCCCCGATCCCAAGGTCAAGGTGGACCTGACGCATCAGGACGTGCGCCGCGGCGACGTCCTGGTGCTTTGCTCCGACGGCCTCTCGGGCCAGGTGAAGAAGGAGGAGATCGCCCGCATCGTGAGTCGCGCGACCGATCTGCGCGCCGCGTGCGATGAGCTGGTCGCGCTCGCGAACGAGCGCGGCGGGCCCGACAACATCACCGTCGTGGTGGCGCGCTTCGCCGGCGACGGCCTGCGCCCGTCGGGCAGCACGGACGACGTCGGGCACCAGGTCTACCCGCTGATCGATACCGAGACGAGCACCGAGCCCGTCCCCGTCTACCGCGGCAGCCCGCCCCCGGTACCGGCGAAAGAGACGCGCGGCCGGCTGATGTCGGCGGCGGTGGGCCTGCTGGTGGTGGCCGCGGCGATCGCCTGGTACCTGATGCGGAATCCGTGAGAGCACAGTTCACGTTTCTCTCCGGCGCCCGCGCGGGACAGGTGGAGGCGTTCCGCAAGGCGTACATCGGCATCGGCCGGCATCCCCTCTCGGACGTCCGGTTCGACGTCGAGCGCGACCTCGCCGTATCCTCGCGCCACGCCGCCATCGTGCGCAAACCCGAAGGCTTCGTGCTGCAGGACCTGGGCAGCCGCAACGGAACGTTCGTGAACGGCGAGCGGCTCGCGGGCGAACTGATCCTCAAGGATGGCGACGTGATCGGGTTCGGGCTGGACGGTCCGGCGCTCGAGTTCCACACGCTGGACGAGCCGGTCGATGCCGCGCTGGTGTCGACGGCGGCGGTGGAGGCGATGGCCGAGCGCGCGTCGAGTCCCCGCCAGGTGGTGCGCGCGACGCCGCCCGCCGTCGTGGAGCCGACATCCGCACTCGCCGCCGGGGTGGGCCCGCGCGTGAGCACGGGCATCCGCATCGCGGTCGAGGTGGCCCGCCAAACCGCCCAGCTGCGCCGCACTACCAAGATCCTCATCGTGTTCCTGCTCGGGGCCGCGGGCGCGTTCGCCTGGCTGCAGTGGCAGACCGGGCGGCGCGAAGCCGAGCTGCTGCAGCTGCGGCTGCGCGCCGATTCGCTGATGCAGCAGGCACGCCAGCTCTCCACGCAGTTCCGCAGCGAGCTGGATGGCGTGCGCCTCGCACTCGCGCAATCGCAGGAGGAGACGGCGGAGCTGCGCCGCGAGCTCGCGGCCGCCGCCGGGAACGGCTCGTCGGTCGCGCGGCTGCGCGAGGAGCTCGAAGCGGCGGAGCACCGCCAGCGCGCGCTGGCGGGCGCCGTCGGCGGCGTCGACTACCGCGCCATCTCGCAGCGCAACCAGGACGCCGTCGCGATCGTCCTCGTAGAGTACGCGGACAACGAGCGCTTCAGCGGGACCGCGTTCGCCGTCGACTCGAACGGCACGCTGGTCACGAACAAGCATCTCCTCACGGGCGTAGATGGGACGCTGACCCCGCGCCGCATCGGCGTCGTGTTTTCCGGCAGCACACAGCTGTGGCGCGGCGAGATCGTGGGCGTGGCGCCCGACGCCGACGTCGGCGTGTTGCGCGTCGCGATCCGGGGCGGCACGCCGCACGTCGCGGGGCTGGCGCGCTCGCGCGAGGACGTCGCACGCGGCGATCCCGTCGCGATCCTCGGCTATCCCCTGGGCTTCGATCTCCCCATGGAAGCGCGCGGCCAGCGGCCCATCGCCGAACCCACCCTGACCGTCGGGACCGTCAGCAAGGCCCTGACGACCCTCATCCAGGTGGACGGCTACGGGGCGCCCGGCTCCTCGGGGAGCCCGATCTTCGACCGCAACGGCCAGGTGATCGCGGTCCTGTACGGCGGCGAGCGCGAGTCGCAGGGCAGGATCATCTACGCGGTGCCCGGCTACGTCGTCGCCGATTACCTCGAGTCACTCAACCTGCTGCGCTGACCAGGAACCCCTCGGCTCAGCGCGGATCCCACACCGCCACCCCAATCCGGGAATCCGCCGTCCCGTAGTACAAGAACCAGCGCCCCCGGAACAGGACCAGCGCTTCCACGAACGTTGTCCCTGCCTCGTACTGCCCCGTCCGTTCGTAGGCTTCGGTCGGCTGGATGAACGGCGCATCCGAGCGCGCCAGCAGCTTGAGCGGATTGCGCGGGTCGAACAGCGCCTGCCCGCCGGTGTAGACGCGCGCGGGCAGCGTCGTGTCCCCGTGCAGCGCGCTGTTCCCGGCGTTGTACAGCACCACGATGCCGTGGTCCGTGAGCAGGGCGGGCGGGCCCGCCTCGACCAGCCAGGAGTCGAAGTATCCCGGCCGCGGGGCCAGGACGCTGATGGCCCTGCCGTCCGCGTCTTCCACCGGGGTCCAGTCCAGGAGGTTGTCCGACGTCGCGATGTGGATGTGCGGGACGCCGTAGTACATCCAGTACTTCCCATTCACCCGCGTTGCGATGATGCGATGCCCCTCGATCCGGCTGAGAATGGCGCCCGATTTGGTCTCGACGCGCCCGTACTTGCCGCCGGCTGCCCCGGCAAACGCCGGCCCGTGCTTCGTCCACGACACGAGATCCCGCGACGTCGCCACCGCGAGGCGCGGGACATCGCGGTTCCACTGTGTGTATGTCAGCACGTACGTGCCGTCATCCGTTTCGACGATGCGGGGATCCTCGACCCCGCCGGGCCACTCGTTGCGCCGCTGGGCATCCGTATCCGGGTAGAGAACGGGCGCCCTGCGGCGCGTGAAGCGCAACCCGTCACGACTCTCCGCCAGGCCGAGGCGCGAGGTGTGGCCGCCGATGTGCCGCTCGCCGCTCGCGTCCTCCGCCCGGTACAGCAGGAACACCGTGCCGTCCTTCGCGACCGCCGCCGGATTGAACGTCGCGTACTCCTCCCACGCGACGACGCTGTCGCTGATGGGCGACCGGAAGCGGGACCCCGCGTTCGGGGTGATGACCGGATTGACCTCCGCGGGCTTCACGAACGGTCCGAACATCCAGCGTTCACCGGAAGAACAACTCAGCGTGAACAGCATGGCGGTGTGGCCGAGCGCTCGCACGAGACGCATCGAATTCCGCTCCTAGCGCATCGGGACGGCCGGGCTCAATGCCGACACCCCGTTCTCATCGAAGCTTTCGATCGCCACCCAGTATGCCTGGCCCACCGTGAGCGCCCGCAGCTCGAGCGTCGTCCCCTGGTCGGCGAAGCGCTGGTAGGTCTGATACAGCTTCGTCGGGGAGATGCCCCAGCGCAGATTGTAGCCCACGGCACCGGGCGCGGCCCGCCAGGTGATGACGGCGTTGCGCTCGTCGCGCCCGCGCCGCGCGGCGAGCCCCGCGGGCGTCGCGGGCGGGCCGCTGCGGCCGTTGCCGAAAACGCGCATGTCGCTGATGGCAAGGTTCGCCGCGGCGACGAACACGTGCTCGTAGCGCACGAACCGCGCGCGGACGGGCACGGCCAGCTCGACGTATGCGTTGGGACGATCGCGCTGCTCGTGTGACAGATCCGCCACGGTCGTCCATTCCCGTCCGTCTATGGACGCGCGCAACCGAAACCGCGTGACGACGGTCGAATCGGTGCCGTACAGACCGGACTGGTAGTCGGCGTAATTCACCTGGATCGCCTTCACGTCGTACGGTCGGCCGAGATCGATCACGATCCATTCGTCCGGCTGGTTGCGGCGGGCCACCCAGAAGGTGCGCGGATTCTCGTCGGTCACGTTGGCAACCGGGAAGCTGTCGAGCGCCGATGACGCGGTCGCCCGCTTGCGGTACGAGAGCAGCATCCACCCGGTGAACACCTCCTCGCGCGAGCGCCGGCGGCCCGTCGGCAGCCACCGCGGGAAGTCGCCGAACCGCGTGTCCACATACATCTGCCCGTCGGCATCGAAGCCCGCCGGATGTAGCGCGATGCGGCGCTCGAAATTCCAGTTCACGCCGATCCATGGCGTCCCGGTGTTCCACCAGTTGCCGTGCACGTCCTGGAACGTGTTGCCGTGCCCGGCGCCCTGCACGAACCCGCCGGGCTTGTACGCCACGGGATTGTAGGGGGCGTACGTGAACGGCCCGAGCGGGTCGTCCCCGACGTAGACCCCGGTGGCGTAGACGTTGTACTCCGTCCCCGGCGCGCCGTACTGGAGGTAGTAGCGTCCGGCGTGCTTGGTCATCCACGCGCCCTCGATGAACGGCCGTGTGGTCGTGTCGCGATGGTCCTGACCGAAGCGCTCCCACCCGTGCCGTGCGGGGTCGAGGCCGAACAGCCACCGGGGCGTTCCCGCATACGCGAGCTGCCGGGACATATCGAGCTCGATCGCATGCAGGGGATAGGCGTTGGAGGAGTTCCAATAGAGGAACCAGCGCTCGGTGTCGGGATCGCGGAAGAACTGCGGGTCCCAGGGGCCGGGCTGCACGGAGTCGGGCCGAGCGAGCACCGGCCCTTCCCGGGCGCGCGCCATCGGCAGCCACGGCAACAGGCGATTGTAGAACTCCACGCGGCCGCTGGCCGGGTCGGTGAGCATCAGGATGGGAAGCGGCCGGGTCGTACTGGGCAGGAGATAGATGGTGTCTCGCACCGCGAGCACGCCCGGGGCCACGACATCGGTCAGCGGCCAGCGCGACGGCGTGATGTGCCGCCAGGTGCCGAGGTCCCGGGACTCCCAGTAGCCGTCGCCGATGGTCTCGAAGAGATAGGAGCGGCCGCGGTGCACGACGATCACCGGGTCGGCGCCCGAGCGGTAGGAAATGCCCTGGTTCTTCTGCTCGAAGTTGTAGCGGTAGTCGATGTCGATCGGATTGGCGTAGGTGCGCGGCACCTGGGCCCGGGCGTCTCCGGGCGTGAACGGGCTCAGCAGAGCCGCCGCGATCGCGATCGTCCGGCGGCTCATGCGCTCGAACCCAGCGCCCCCGCTACGCGCCATGCGCCGCGACCCAGCGCGCGGCCGCGCGCTGCAGCAATGCCTGGCCGTGCCAGGCGCACAACACCGGCGCGTCGCCCGGGATCTGCGCCACGAGCCGGGGGTGCGCGAACAGGACGACGAGCGCCGCGCCGGGGACGAGCCGCTCCAGCGCGGCGCGGGAGCGCGCGCCCAGGTCCGCGCGCCCCTTCCACGAGCGCGGCTCGGCGTAGACCAGAACGACCCGGCTCGCGCCCCCGGGGCGACGCGCGGGGACCAGCCGAACCCCTCGCGCCCGCAGCGTCCCGTGAAACACGTCGCGCGGCGGAATCATGTACGGGCCTCCGACGTCGTCATCCACGATTGCTACGGCAAACGGTCCCCGCAGCAGCGGCGGCGCGCCGCGCACCAGGTGCATCGCGCGATCGGCGAGGCGGTCGGCGAAGTCCTGATGATGGCGCAGGGCGAGATCGTCGACTCCAGCGGCGACGGGGGACGGCCGTTCCCACGCGTCCAGCGCCGCGGTGTAGCGCGCCAGCGCGGTCGCCGCGCGTTCGCCCGGCACGTCCTCCAGCGCTCGCACCACCGCCTCCCAATCCGTGGGGTAGAGCACCAGGTCGCAGCCGGCGGTGATCGCCGCGACCGCCGCCAGCGCTTCGGCCTGTGCGGCCGTCGCCCCACCCATGATGAAGGCGTCGGTCACGGTGATCCCGTGAAAGCCGAGATCGTCGCACAGCAGGTCCAGGATGGGCTTCGAGAACGTCGCCGCGGACCCGCTCGGATCCCAGGCGGGGTAGGCCACGTGCGCGGTCATCACGCTGCCCACTCCCGCGTCGACCGCCGCGCGGAACGGGGCGAGGTCGGTCTCCTCGAGCAGTGCGGCGGGCGCGTCCACGACCGGCAGTACTTCGTGCGAATCGAGCGTGGTGCGGCCGTGCCCGGGATAATGCTTGGCGCAGGCCAGGACGCCGTGCTCCTGGCAGCCGCGCACCCAGGCCGCGGCGTGGGCCGCCACGCGCGCCGGGTCGCTCCCGAAGGCGCGCGTCTGCACGATCGGGTTGCGCGGCTCGATATCGAGGTCGCACACCGGCGCGAACACCCAGTTGAGGCCGACGGCGCGGGCTTCCGTCGCGGTCGCCGTGGCGGCGGCGTAGGTCCCGTCGCGATCGTCCAGGAATCCCAGGACGGCGGGCGGCGGAAACTCGGTGAGGCCGCGCACCTGTTGCGCCGCACCCCGCTCCAGGTCGGCGCCGATGAGCAGCGGCCGGCGGGCGCGTACCCGCAGCGCGCGCGTCAGCTCGGTCACCGCGGCGCGCGTCCCGCCGAAGAGGATAAAGCCGCCCACCCCGGCGGCCAGGGCGGCGGCGATCTTGGACGCTTCGTGTGCGAACGAGCCGCGGCGCCAGCGCAGGGCGGGAAACACCAGGCGCGCGCGCGGCAGGTCGGCGGGTGACGTGCTCACGCCGGCGTGACGTGCCCGAGGATGCGGGACCCGCGCGCCCCGGTGGCGGCGGGAAGGTTCCCGGCCCGGCCGAGCACCGTGCGGTGGCCGAGAAAGGCGAAGGCGACCGCCTCTTTGGCCTCGCCGTCGAAGAACAGCTGCTCGAACGGCACCACGGGGCGCGGCTGCACGCCGGCGATCAGCCGTTCGAGCAGCGCGGGGTTGCGCGCACCCCCACCCGAAACCACGAGCTCCGCGGCGGGGTCGTCGCCGCCCCAGCGGGCGAGCGCGCGCGCGACGGACTCGGCGGTCAACGCGGTCGCCGTGGCGACGGCGTCGTTGTCCGATCCCCCCGCGTCCCGCACCGTCGCGAGCAGCCGGTCGGCGTACTCGATCCCGAAGCGCTCGCGCCCGGTGCTCTTGGGCGGCGCCATGGCGAAGAAGGGATCGGCAAGCAGCTGCTCGAGCAGCTTCGCGAGCGGACGGCCGCGACGGGCCCGCTCGCCGTCACGGTCGTAGGCGGCGTCGGGGTCCACGCGCCGCGTGACGGCGTCGATCACCGCCACGCCGGGCCCGGTATCGAAGGCGAACGCGCCCTCGGTCACGCCGCGCCGCGGCACCCACGTCACGTTCGCCATGCCCCCGAGATTGAGGAGCAGGCGGCCCCGTTCGGGGTGGCCGAAGAGCATCACGTCCGCCAGCGGCACCAGCGGGGCGCCCTGCCCGCCGGCCGCGACGTCACGCGCGCGAAAGTCGCTCACTACCCGGATACCGACGCGCTCGGCAAGCACCGCCGCGTCGCCGAGCTGCAACGTGGCGCGGCCCGGCTCGTGCCACACGGTCTGGCCGTGCGACGCAATGAACGCGACGTCACGCGGGGCGACGCGCGCGGCGGCGAGCAGCGCGAGCACCGCCCCCGCGAACCGCTCCCCGAGCGCCACATGAAGGATCGCGAGGTCTTTCGCCGTGCCGCGGGCGATCGCATCGATGATCGCTCCGCGTTCGGCAGTCGCATACGGCTCCTGGCGGTAGGCGACCAGCTCGGCGGCGGGCGGATCGGCCGACAGCCTCACCAGGGCCGCGGTCACGCCGTCCAGCGACGTTCCCGACATCAGCCCGACGGCGAGGGCGTCGCTCATGCCGGGGGCCGAACGGGCGGCGGA